>JBCCWS010000043.1 GCA_039193195.1 Pseudomonadota bacterium | reverse complement strand
CCTGCGCTGTGGTAACGTCGTCCATTGGAAGGCCTTCTTTGTGTCCGAAAGTGCTGTGTCGTAACACCTTTCTAACACATCGAGGGCCTTCTTCTCTTTTGGCTCATGAATAATCCAGGCTAGTGTCCTGAGTTAGAAGTTCGTTGATGACTTCGCGGCAACTTTTCGCCCCGGCTCGCCATCCAAACAGGCAACGAAGGCACGTGTTTCGCGGTTCCGGGCGCGGCTGGTCAGTGTCCATCGCGACGGACTATCCTCCTCACCCTAATGAAGTTTCTGTGGGGGCAGACTCATGAAGGTAGCGTTCGTGCACCGCTGCACCGGTCTCTCGCTGGCGGTCGGCTCGCTAGCCGGGCTCGCCTTAGCGCTGCAGTCTCCGGTCGCCGCGGCCGCCATCACTCTCGCTGCACCGCAGCCGTTCCTGCTGGCGGAGGCTGACCTCGAACTCACCCTGAGCGGCGGCGGGGCCGGCGCGCGCTACGTGGTGCTCGCGTCGTCCACACCGGCGGCCATCAGCGCTGGCCAGCTCGGGTCGCTCTACCTTGCGCCCGGCACCTTTCGTATCCTGGGCAGTGGTTTGCTCGACGGGGCAGGTGCTGCGCAGGCAGTCTTCCCTGCCCCCGAAGATCTCAGCGCTGGAGACCGTCTCTACGTGCAAGTGCTGGAACTCGCGGCCACGCGCAGCTTTAGCAATTCGGTGGCCCTGCGCCGAGAGGATGCGCTGCCGATCGGTCAACGGGCCTCCCGCGCTCTGGCCCTTACTTCGGATGGTAGCCGCGCCTACGTAGTCCATGAGGTGGATGGCACGGTGACGGTGGTTGACGCAAATGCCAACGCCGTGCTGGCGGAGCTGCCCATCACCACCGGCGCGCGAGCCGTTCCCTACCGGGCCGTGGATGTGGCCGTGAGCCCGGACGACGAGTACGCCTACGTCACTAGTGCCACGGCGGACTTCATGACGGTGATCGAAGTGGCCTCAGGATCCGTGGTGGCGGAGGTGCCCGTGCCGCGCGGGTCGCGTCGCGTGGGCTTTGACTTCTCAGCACCGAACTCGCGGGTGTACGTGACCAACGATGTGGCTAACGCAGTGCTGGTATTCCGCGTGGACGGGCCCGGACGCTACACGCGCCTCGCGAACGTGCGCGCCCGTGGACAGCTCCCGAATGCGTTGCTGGTGCTGCCGGACGGCAAGCTGCTGGTGGGCCATCGTGTGCTCGGCGAGCTGGAGCTGCTCGATCCGGCACTGCCACCCGCGCAGCAATCGCTCGCGCGCACGGGCATCGAGGGCGTGCCCTTCGAACTCACGCTGGCGGAGGACGGCGACGTGCGGGTGGCCACCTTCGTGCTGTCGCGGGCGCCTGGCGTCGAGGGCGCCAACCAGGTGCTGCGGGTAGATTCGCAGACCTTGGACGTGCTCGGCGTACAGCTCGAAAACGTGGCGACGGATTACAAGGCGATGGCTGTCGACGGCCAGCTGCAGGTGGTCGCTGCCACCGGCAACGGCGTCACGGTGATCGCCGATCTGGCCGGGACGGTGCTCGATATGGTCGATCTGGCGCCCGGGCAGCCGAACGCGACCCCCGAAGACGTGGAGTTTGTTTTTGCTGCCGACGGCAGCGCCGAGCGCCTGTACGTGCTCGACTTCTTCCGCGAGACAATCCGGCCCATATCGCTCACCGGGGGGCCGCCCTACGCGCTCGGCGAGGAGATCGCGTTGGCCTGGAGCGGCCAGCCACGGGTGCCTTTCACGGCCGAGACCTCTGATATCGAGGACGGGCTTTATCTGTTCTCGAGCGTTGGGCTGATGGGCGGAGACGCCCAGAACACCAACCTGGTGACCTGCCAGAGCTGTCACATCGACGGCGTATCGGACAACCTGCCACGCTCCCGTCAGGTACCGACGTTTTGGGGCATCACGCAAACGGCCCCCTACGGCGCCACGGGCGGGCAGGCGGATCTCAGCGTGGTCAACGGCAACGCCATCATTCGCCACAACAGCACCGGCGATCCGGCGATCGTCGAGAACGCCCAGGCGTTGTTCGAGATTTGGCTGGAGGTATTCCAGCCGCCCACGAGCGTCTTCGTCAACGCCGACGGATCACTCACCGACGACGCCCTGGCAGGCAAGGACATCTTCGAGGCGATCGGCTGCCAGCAGTGCCATGAAGCGCCCCTGTTCATTCCGGTGGCGCCCAATCCGCTCACGATCGAAGAGGGCATCGGTACCGGGCTGGCACCCGCCAACGTGCCCAGCCTGCGCGGCGTCTGGGCCACGGCGCCCTACATGCACAATGGCAGCAGCCTGACCCTGCGCGACGCGATGCTGGATGTGTATCCCGACCTGGTCGGTGGCCTCACGGGCCAGCAGCTCGACCAGCTTGTGGAGTACCTGAAGACGCTATAGCGGGCTACTCTAGTGAAAGCGAACGGATGGAACTGCCCGCTCGATGGACGCGCGGATTCCCTTGGCGAGCTGAATTGCCCGGCACCGCGCCAAGCGTGCGCCTTCGAGCGTCCGTATCGTGGGCGACTATCTGGCTGATCGATCGCCCAAATGCACGAGCATCGTTCAGGCGTGGTAGAAGTCCTCGCGAATGATCTTACCGTCTTTCCAGGTTTGCACGGCAACTTGTTTCTGCACAACGCGCTCACCCCCCTTAGGCGCCATATCAAAGGTCCATTCAATCGCAGCCTTGTCGCCATCGACGATCACCGCGCCAAGCGTGACTTCATTAAACTCGTAGTTGTTGACAAAGTACTCTTCATATTCCCTATTGACGGCCTTGCCGACACGCTCGTCAGCACCGTTCTCACTCATGACGACGTCATCCGCGTAGTACTCGTCGAAGGTGCCTAGAATGTCGCCCCGCAAAATACCATCAACCACTGCCTGAACCAGAGCTCTGGTGTCCATGGGTTGTCCTCGTGTTGTGAAAACCTGCCACTCGCCTCGGTCCGGTGCGCGCACCAGTCGATGGCGCCCGGGTACTAGTCTAGTGGCCTGTCCCAGCAGTTTCGAAAGTGCTGGGACATGCCACTAGTCTATCGAGATCGATGTGGATGCGATGAAAAAGGTGAATCGACTTCTCACACCGTAGCGGCAACGTTCGCCAGATGGCAGCCCCCCCAATTCGCTGCGCGAGTGAACCGCATCCCGCTGATCTCGAAGTCGATGAAGCTGCCGGGGACGGCATCGGCTGTCGAGGACTCGGTGGCGGATGATCGGGGCGCCCGAGTGGCGGGTTCGCGCTACACGCGGGAGTGGCAGGGCGGTGACGCCGTAGCGGCGCAAGGCTTCAGCGGCCAACCTCCTGCCAACTACTGAAGCGATCACAGCCTGAGCCTAGTGGGCCGCTTGGTAAATTAGGTGACGCTCAGCGAGTAGCACGGGCGCCATCGCGGCGTTGCATCGCTTGCCAATGCGATGCCATTGGCTGCGCGACGCGCCTTGCTGACGCTGCCCCTACGCAGACTGAGCGCTACCTCATTTACCAAGCGCCCCACTACGCGGTCTGCGACGCGGCGACAGTAGTGCTCACATCCGAGCGATTCGTCACCAGCGTTCCCAGCAGCCACTCCTTTAGCCTACGCCTCGCCCGCGACACTGATTGAGCACTCTCGAGACGGTAGGAGATATGCGCTACCTTAGGCGGGAGGCTCACCTTCGCGCCTTCGGCGATCAGGACCACCGTCCTTGCGGCGACCGGGCGCGCAAGTGCGGTTTCAAGCTCCCAGGCCACACCATCGGTTAACTCGGTGACGTCGAAGACAACCGCCGATGCCGAGTCGAACCGGTCTATCACCCAGGGCTGCCAATCATCATCTGGCGCCACTTCGGTCATCGCTTGATTCGCTACACTCGTAAAACGCAGCAGAGCGCTACCTGGCTGCGTGCGGTGAACGATCGCGCTCAAAACACCATAGCGATGAACTTCTTTCGCCACAATACGGCCGAATGCGGTAGGCCCTCCAGCATAGGAGAACGAACGAAGGTAGAGAATAGGGCTGGACAGACCTTCGTTCACCACCTCGTATCTGAACCAAAGGTAGATGATGTTGAGCGGGTAGGCACCTGCCAGCAATAGAACGGGAAGAGTCAGTCTTCGCGCGAGCCTTAGGCGGTGTAGCAGGCCGGTGTCGGAGAACTCGGCTTTCTGAACGCCAAGGTGCGGTGAAGCCCAAAGGAGCACGCCCAATACGACCAACGGGTCCATCGCGATTCGCGCGACGACCAACCCCACGGTCGAGGTGGCCTCGAGCCACGCGATCCCCATACCCAAAACGCCCACTATGGCGATTGCCCACTTGTTTTGCCGACTGTGGTTTGGTCGAAAATGAAGGAGCGGTGCGATCACCAGGGCACCGAGGGCCAGAAGTGCGCCCGAGCCTCCGGCACCATTCCTATAGGAAATGAAATACGCCAAGCATGCCGCGGCAATCCAAAGGAATTCGTACTTGCGCTTGCGGTTGTGCGCGGGCGTCAAATGACTCACCAAGGCAATCAGAAAGCAGGCGAGTCCAATCAATATCGACACACGAATCGTCGTCAGGACTGCTGGCGCGCAGCTCTCAAACGTGCGGCAGTGGGAGCTAGGGTCGATCCAGAACCAGAGCCAAACGCTGAGATTCGCAACGCTAAGACAAGCAATCACGCCCACCGCCAGTGGAGCCCGGACGGCCGAGGCGGGATTGCCTTGGCCTTGCTTAACGCGCGGGGCGCGATTCCACCTCTTTCCGATCGTCACCTCGGCCGCTCTTGTTATCCACGCCCTAACGCGCCCGCCGCGCACCATTAGCGCGACAAAGAGGACGAAGAATGCTAACAACGCGAGAAGCATCCACTCCGCGACACTACTGCCAAACAAACCCATCACCCGTGTACTCCCTTCAGTCGTGAGCCGATCGACCGGATGAGTCGGCTAGCCTATGGTCTATCCGTGTCCCTACGAGCACCGTTGACTGTAGAGTGCCGGCAAGTGGATTCCATTCGCACGAGCCCCGTTGAGCAGCGGCATAGCACCGGTAGCGTTGTGAGGTTCGTCCGCTCGACCCGAAGTGGGAAGGCGCAGACGTGAGCCTGATACATGGATCCCGTAGCCGGATCGTAAAGGGGGCGATCGGCGATGGCGTATCGGTGGGCGCTGCTGGGTTCTCCGTGGACATCCGATCCGCGGCATGTCGCCACCTCAGCAGCCAGGACGATGGACCGAACTGCGGCCTGGCGCCTTGGCGGCGCCAAACAGCCTTTCCCGGACGTCGCTGTGCATGGGGCGACCGCCCGCGGCCCGTCCCGCTCCCCTGTCGTGGGCCCAGGGGAGCGCGAGGGCCTTCTTTACATCTCGGTTGGGGCTATCGCCACGGGCACGACACGCAACGGTCGCGTCGTTCCCTATCGCGCAGTGCCGGTGATCAGGACGCGTATGGCCTCACCAGGGCGCACGTCGAAGCGCGCGCGCCGGCAGTCCCAGATTCCGTCGACCACGGGCCAGCCCACGACACTGGGCCGAGTGAGGTTGACACAACGGGCAGGTTCGGAGATGTCGAGGCCGGACAGGGTGCCCTCCAACAGTTCTGCCGATGCCTGCGCCGCGCCGGCAGCGATGACCAGCCGGACGCGGTCGCCAGGGGCTGCAGAGAGACCCGCGGCCTCGCAGTCGAGGGCGGAGACAGGCTCTCCGGCGCCCACCACCACGACCGTTTGCGGGTCCGTAAGGTTGTCGCAGCGGGCGGTAACGTCGTTGAGCCCGACCGCGGTGGCGCCGATCGGAGCATCCGCGGTGTCCAGCACCAGTCGGGCGAAACCCGGCGTCTCGTCAGACGCCCCGAAGAGCGCCTCTCGGAAGACCTCGTTGTCGTCGAAGGTCGGCAGTGCCCCGCCAAGCGCGACGAGTCCGTCCGCTTCGCTCAGCAGCTGCACAGCTTCGTCGTTTAAGGGCACCGTGAGTGTCCTGTCGACGTCGCGGCGCGAGGCGACTGTCTGCCCCAGCGAGATCCCGCTAGCGAGGTCCGCGTACGCACTCTCACCGCCGGTGCCGTCGACCAGCACCTCGACGGGCGTGTCCACGGTAAAGACCTCGAAGGTCTCGACCCCCTCGTCAGTAACCAGACCTCCCAGGTCCGGAACGTACAGGCGCAGGCGCGCCCCGGTGATCGGCCGCGGGATGCCTGTCGGGTCGAACACGAAGAAGTTGTGGAACAACATGGCGCCGTTCTTACCGACGATGTAATTCTCGTTGTCGACGGTGTGCTCACCTTCCGCGGAGTACCACCCTCGGTCCACAGAAGGAAGATCCACGGCTAGGGCCGTTGCGGCGCTCGACACGAGCGCGATAAGAACCCACTTGCGACCAATCATAGCGACCTCCCTGACAGCTGCGTTTCCTCACGATAATAGTCGTTCGGCTAGGAAAGTGTGCGTGTCGCCAGATCGATGGCCGCTCGCGCCGGCCCGGACGGACGCTCACGACGGGGCTCAGCGCCGTCAGGCGGCTCTCAGGGTCGGCACCGCCCAGCGCAACCACTTGGCCCACGTCCGATTTCCTTACCTGGCCGTCGCTCAGATAGACCGAGACTCAAGAGCGGCAGTTCGCCATCGGGCGCTTTGCGTTGCGCAAAGCGCCGGGGTGAAATCGAGTGACTACCGTCGAGTGCTTCGGCGCTCGTATTCCTCGGGGAGACTGTCGGTCTCGGGGAGCTCGCTTGTGGTCATGATCGGTCCACCGCGATTTCCGGGATACGGCCTCTGGGCTATTGACAGGACAGGCGTACGGTAACCCAAAATCGGCACAAGGCGCCTGCGATTTCGCCGCCGACTCCACCGCCACTTGCCACCAGTGCGCCGCTGGCCATCAGGGACTCAGGTGGAAGACACAAGCCGGTACCAAGACCAACCCAACGAGTAATCGATGGTGCGACTCAGAGCTGAGCGTTCGGTGCTACACGATGGCGCGAAACGGCTCCGACACGTGTGGGGTCTGCGAACACGCCTGTGGCCGTATCGGCGGACAATCCGCATTCGCTCATTCGCCGAGCTGCAAGCCCGACTGCTTCGCGACGCTGAACGCACTTTCCGCCACCATTGGGAGAATTCGCAGACCCACAGACCGTTGACGCGCTTCGAGCTCGGGGCAACCGGAACGACGGAAGTGCCCAAGTATCTCTTTCGTGGCGAGCCAGCCGTGTTTCCCTCGACCGTTTCCAGCTGGGGCCGCATGCAGGAGGGGAAGATCTTCACTGCGAATGAATCCCACGTGATGACGTTGCTCACAGAGCTCGCAACCGTGGCGATCAACGTTTACGTTACGGATCCCTTGCGCGCGATCGGGTGGCCGCAGCACTACGGGTTTCCAACCTACTTTATAGATGTCACCAGCGACCCGTGCGTGGCGATGCACTTTGCAGCTGCGGGTGCCTCACCCAACCCGCGAGTCGTGTATCGAATCGACCTCGAAGCGATCGAAAGGAAGGTGTATGGGAAGGCAGGTAAGGAAACGCCGCTGATGGCGGCAGCGCTAGATGGGCTCGGTCACGCGAGAGCGGCACGTCAGCGGGCGTGGGTGATCGGACGACGAAGCGAGTCTGCGTACTACGACCTTCAAGCGTGCCCCCACGTGAGCCGACACACCGTGCGCTACGAGGTTGGCGATGCCGATGCCGCGGACTACGTGCAACCCGATCTGCTAGAGGCGGACGATGATCGCCACGCGACTTGGCCTCTTGCCATTTTGAGGGCGATTAAGTTCTGCTACGCGGGCCCACTACCGGCACGCGTCGTCGAGTGGATCTGCCCGCGTGTCCCATTGTTCGACCCCACGCCAGCCAAGGTGACGTACGACGATCAGGGTCGGGGCCAAGGGGTGCTCTTCCTGTCCCCGCGTGACGCGGAGAAACGTGGGGGAGGCCCCTACGCTGTGTCGGTCGATGACGCTATCGCCGAACTCACCTCAAATGAGGTCCGGGTCCCTAACGGCCTGGTCGTCGGCATTCCCACCGGGGGGCCGGCGGGGGAAAGCCGGTGGATTGAGCCCGGCGATGAGTTCGAGGCTGCCTGGCTGAACCAGTTGCACGACTGGACCCGCAGGCCACTCCCCGGCCGCGTAGCATTGCGCTGAGACTAACGGGCGAAGGCTTCTCCCGCGGCTCCGCAGGAGCGCCCGCTCAAGTTCCCGCTGCTCAAAGGTAGATCGCGATCCCGTGAGGTGTACCCGTGGCCAAGTGCTCCTATTGGCGCATAGGTCGCTTGTCTCCACCGCCCACCCAGTAGCTGTAACCCCGCCCCCACCGACGTGGCAAATATGGCTGGACTTCGGCGCGCCAGCGACGCCGGCTCCCTGCTCACTGACTGGTGATTTATACCGATTAAATATACTAGGTGATAGATAATGAGCACTGATTTCAAATCAGGCGCTGTTGCAAGCGAATGGGGTATTCGCAAGCCTTCCGTCTAGCGTAAGAGCGACGTAGCACCAGTCAAGCTATGGATGACGTGGCATCGAATTGCGGCTTCGACGCGACAGGGTTTCTAGCCACATAACCTCATGGGTACACTCTCAGCTCGCTGTCAGACGGCCGTCCGATGGCGCTCCTTAAAATTCCCACCGGAGACAGTTCATGCCCCATCCCGCACTGCGTACCTTGTTAACCGCGGCGCTGATCGTCGCGAGTTGGAGCGCGCACGCCCAGGACTCGGCGGAGCCTTCGCTCAGCTACGGTCAATCCACACGCACCGATCAACCCAGCGCAGATGTGCGCGAGCTCGCGGCGCAGTATCTGGCCCTGCGCCAGGCACGCACCGGCACCGCGAGCGAAGCCAGCGATATCATCATCCAAAACCGCTTCGCTGCCGCTGAGGAAGCATCCGACGTCGCCCAAGACGCCGATCGTGCGGACCCCCTCGCCAGCGATGAGATCTCGCCCCTTTCCCCAACGCTCGGCGCGAGCTTCGAGGGACCTAGCAGTGACGATAATCAGAGCCTGAATGGCTTTCGTGTACAGCCGCCAGACACCAACGGCGACGTTGGACTGAACCAGGTAGTGTCGTACAACAACCTGTTGTTCCAGGTACTAGCGAAGGACGGCACATCGCAAACCCTGGTGCCCGGCAATGCCCTGTTCCAGGGCTTCGGCGGTCCCTGTGAGGTTGACGGCGGCACGGCCGGCGCTGGCGATTACATCGTCCTCTACGACGAAGGGCGCTGGATCTACAAGGGCTGGGCGCCGAACTTCGGCGTCGAGTGCATCGCCATCACGGACGGCGAGGATGCGCTTGGTAACCTGACCCGCTACGAATTCCAGGTAGTGCCCCCTGGTACCTTCAACGACTACCCAAAGCTGTCCGTATGGGCCAGCGAAGACGGCACGCAGAGCGCGTATACGCTGACCGAACGCAACTTCGGTATCGGCTTCGAAATCTCGGCCTACCTGATCGACCGCGACGCAATTCGAGCCGGTGCGCCGATAGTCAACTTCGTGCGCGTCTCAAATCTGAGCTTCGGTAACCCAGACGGCATCATGCCGGGCCACACGGAGAACCTGAGCCGGGCGCCCGGTGGCGCCTGCCCCCTGTTCAGTGTGGCGGTGGAGCCGACTGAGTACCGCTTCTGGGAATTCTGCGAAGACTTCCCGAACGGTGCCGGCAGCTTCCGTCGCGTTGGATCGGTCGCAGTGCCCACGTTCGATAACGACGTGGCCGATGTCGCCACGCCTGGCGGTGGCGATGCCTTGGACACCCTGTCCTTCTTCACGGCCTATCGCGCCGTGCACAGCAACATCGGTGGTGACCACCGCCTGGTGCTGGCACACACGGTGGATCTGGGCGGCGAGCGTGCCGGCGTACGCTGGGCGATCCTCGACGTCGACGACTACGATGCGATCAGCATCATCGACACAGGCACCCTCGGACCCAACGACGGGTTGGAGCGCTGGATGAGCTCGGCAACGCTGGACACCGTCGGCAATCTGGGTATCGGCTACACGCGCGCTAGCGGTGACAGCTTCCCCAGCGTCTACGTGACTGGACGCGAGACCAGCGATCCCGCCGGCACGCTCCAGCAGGAGGTTTCCTGCGTCGAGGGGGCGGGTGTCCAAACGGGCGGTATCGGCCGCTGGGGTGACTACTCTACGACCAGTCTTGACCCCGCCGACGGATGCACCTTCTGGAGCCATCAGGAGTACGTGGCAAGCACCGGTAGCTTCGAGTGGAACACGCGCTGGTGCTCGTTCCGCTTTGCCAGCTGCACGGGTGAGGAGCCGACAGACTTCACGCTGCTGGCGACGGACCCGGGCCAGGCCGGCGTGGACAATGATTTCACCACCGTGAACGGGACCGCCGGCGGCGCGGTGCTGCTCTACTTCGGTGGTGCCGCCGGTTCGACGCCGATCAGCGTTGGCAATTGCGCAACGTCGGTCGACTTGGCCAACGCACGATTGATCGGCTTTGGCACGGACGGCGACAACGACGCCAGTGTCACCATCACCCGTGCCATTCCGGCACCGGCAGCTGGCCGCACGCTGTTGTTCCAGGCGGTGGACCTGCGCGGTTGTGAGACATCCAACGTGACCACCACTACGTTCTAAGGGCAGGGAGTAACGGGCGGCCTTGCAGGTCGCTCGTTGCCTCGAGGCGAGCGCCGCTCGCCGCGAGGCACGACCAGGCCCCACTCCACGCAAACCCATCCTCGGCCGCGGACACGCGTCGCCACCGCCGTCCCTCGGGTGGCGTTCTGGCACAGGAACTGTGCGCCTTCCGCCAGCCCCCCCTGATCGACCATCTCAGCTGCTCGATGAACTCGCCAGGCACATCGGCGATCATTATTATTCGCCTATCCCCAGAATTGACTTGTAAACCTGACTCCTCGCAGTCGAGAGACTCCACATCGGCGTGGGCGGTGGTGTAGCCTTCCTGAGTGAAGTCGATATCAAAGGTAGCGCCGAGGATATCGAGATCTCGAATACCGATCGCACAGGTCAGTTCCGGGAGGTCCTCGCAGGGGGCCGTCAGCACAGTAGGCGTCTGAGCCTGAGCGATGGGCGCGACTAGAAAAGGGCGGCGATCCAGATGCTGCGTTGCATTCCCATCCCTGAGACCCTCGCTGGCGAGCGTCTGATAGTCCCACACTAGCACGTCCGATAACTCGGGTCTCGCAGAACGCTGCTACGAATACGCACCGCCAAACGGGCGTCGAGCCGTTCGCCGCAGCCCGTGACCTAGCGACGCGTGTCACCTCCTTGGAACACCTGATCGACCGGGATCACCGCCATCTCTGCTCCTCGAAGTCGAGCGGACAGACGGCGATCGCGGCGTCCTCGACAGCGAGCTCGGGCTTCGATGAGCTGGACTAGATCGATGGTGGCTGATCGCGGATCAGGCGGTCTTTCAGATCCGCGGCATCCTTGGTGATGAACAATCACCTAAGGTTCTCGATCTGCAGATCTCGCCGCAGGATAGGGGAACTCAAGGCCCTCTCCGCAGCACGCCGCGTCCCTTGAGGCACGCGACGCTAGTGGGCCGCTTGGTAAATAAGGTGACGCTCAGCGAGTAGCATAGGCGCCAGGGCAAGGCGGTCGCTTGCCAATGGCGATGCCGTTGGCTGCGCGACGCGCCTTGCTGACGCTGCCCCTACGCAGACTGAGCGTTACCTTATTTGCCAAGCGACCCACTAGCCGGGCGTCGACACGCGCTTTCAACGCCGCGTTCGTCTGGGTTCCGTTTCGCATGCTTGATCCATATCCACCTCCCGTCGCTCATGAGAGCTGAACCGTCTGGGCCGAGGGCGTGGGCGGGCTGCGGGCTCGTCGAAAGGGTATCTGGTCAAACGATGCAAACAACGTACGGCTCGTTGCTAGACTCTTAAGGTCGTCTGCGGTATGAGTGCGTGACGAATCGCAGCATTTAAAGGCCGGCGTCATCGTTGAACCTACCCGAGGCTATTGCAATACAGGCGCGTTGGTCAGTGACGCGTTTGTTTGCTACCACCGCCAGGATCAGGACCTGGCGACCACGCTCGTGGGAGTCCTGCGCGACCATGGGTGCCGTGTTTGGTTTGATCTTGATTTAAGCGAGGACACAGACTGGGAGCAAGCGATTCGCTCGGGCCTAGCGACTACAGGTTCCTTCGTTGTCCTCTTGTCGCCACGCTCCCCATCGTTATGGGTTCGCAAGGAACTCGACTGGGCACTAGCACGACGCGGCGTTGACCCTCAGTTTCCCGTTGTGCCGGTGGCGCACCGTGCTCTCGGCGAGCTTGAAGCGTGCTGGCCGCAGCTCAACCAAATGCGCACCTCAGTCCTCGATGACTCCACAGGCGCGAGTTTGATCCGAAGCGTTAAGCAGATCCTCCTCCGGCTGACACCAGGTAAGCTCAACGCATCAATGGGCATCCCGATTGGCGGAGGCTCGGCCTCTGGTTTCGCTGACCAAGTCCACGATCCTTGTCAGTGGGACCACCGATGGGGCGCGCGGATGCGCACCGAAGAAGCAACGTGGGAGCGATACCACGACAGCTACCGCAAACTGCGCAGAGCTTGGTCTGACTCACCGCTTGACTCGATTACATCGTTCTACAGGTCCGCTGAACACCGGACTATCGGAGACTTCGGAGCAGGCGAGGGTGAGCTCGGCAAGCGATTGCCCATGCACGACGTTAGGGGCTTTGACTTTCACTCCCTGAGCGACCAAATCACAGCGTGTGACATGTCTGCTACGCCTATCCCCGACAGTACACTGGATGCGGCTGTGTTTTCGCTCTCTCTGATGGGGTGGGATGCGAAGCCTGCTCTGGCTGAAGCCTCCCGGACGCTCAAAGACAGCGGCGTCATTCATATCGTGCAACCCAGGCATGCTGCGACAAGAGCCTCCGTGCAGCACACTCTCGGCCGGTTCGGATTCTCGATGGAGTTCCGGGAACTAGGGATGTTTACCCACACCATAGCTCATCGCGGCACGGTGCCACCGGAATTGAGCCGCTTGGCGCGAGAGGCAGAATGAAAAACGCCTCATCATCGGCTGGGCTTGGGAGCCCAGCACCAATCTGCCTCTACCTCTTTTGGCACGAGCGCTGCGAGGAAGCTGAGCAGCTTGCTTCTGAGCTTTGGCGTTGGCTGCGCGCACCCACCAAAGACATCCTAGCCGAGGGGCTTGGCGTACCGGTTTACTATCGCGTCGACCCTAGGTCCGCCCACTTGCGCTCGCAGAGTTGCCCGCACGGGATTCAGCTTGAGCAGGCAAAAACGTGGTTGCACCACTTGTTGACGAACATATGGTGAACGACAGCTCGTGGCGGAAGGTACTGCAGAGCTACGCACAGCAGAGCATGCCTTGGAGCGACGAGACCCAGATGGCCCGCTTCCGCGACGGTGGCGCGGTCCGGTTGTTGCCAGTCGCTCTTCACCCAAGCGCAGGACGGCTAGGAGGCGCGACGGGCAAGATCAACCTTTTGCGGATCCACCCCGAGCGCAAGAGTAAAGACCATGGACACGGATCAAGCGAGCGGATCGCCGAATTGCGCCGACAGGTTACGTCCGTACTATGCCGCGATCTCCGAGCGGCGGCCCGGACCCTAGGAAATGGCGCAGCCGACACCTCTACGCGTAACAGCGAGCCCGATGAGATCAGTGTTTTCGTGAGTCATGCGAAGCGAGGAGGGGTCAGGATCGCGGAGCAACTGAGAAGCACAATATACAAGTATGGTCAGATTCAGGCGTGGTACGACGAGTCGGACCTGCCGGCGGGTTATTCATGGCGAGATCGCCTAAAGTCTGCTGCAGCGTCTGACACCGCTGGCATGATCGCGGTTTGGACAGGACAGTATGCAATGCGTCCTTGGTGTCGCGAAGAACTGAGCATCGCGCGAGAGCCTCGACAAGTCGATCAGATTGGAGGGCACTCGATCGTATACAAGGTTCAACCACTAGTCGGCGTTCTTGAGCCAGGAACGACTTGGAGTCCCTCCCTACCGGAGTTGGGCAACGTACCCGTTACCGCATGGGATCAGCAGCGAGCTAGCGAGATAGTTGATCGACTGCTTCTCGAGTCTCTACTCTTTGAAATACATCGGCTCCGAGCTCGCCAGCTAGCTGTCACCTTGAAAGAGAGCGAGGGTGCCCTAAGAGTTTTCCTCACATGGGTACCCGAATCGCACTCACTACTTCGCCTCATGCGGGAACTAAAGGAACTCGCCAAGGAAGGACAAGCGATTGAGCTCATTCATCCTGGCCGAGAGCTG
Organism: Pseudomonadota bacterium; assembly: GCA_039193195.1. Lineage (NCBI taxonomy): Bacteria > Pseudomonadati > Pseudomonadota > Pseudomonadota bacterium. The sequence continues at coordinate 37,364 of JBCCWS010000043.1, read as the reverse complement.
TTGCCCGAAGAGGAGCGGTTCTACACGTCGGTAGTGGATCACAAAAACGGCGTCACGCTTAGCACCTTTGCCGATCTGCAGCAAGAGAAGATTCCCCATGCCACCGATAGGTCGGCGGCAGTGCGAGTGGGCATCTCCTCCAGCCCCGCCCCCGACGGCCGCCAACTGGGTTTCGGCACTCACCACTACGATGAACTCGCAGTGCGTTTGGCGCGAGTGCTCATGAACGGTGGCTGTCAAGTTCAGTATGGGGGTTGGATCAAAGATGACGACCCCTTCAGCCAAGTACTCCTTGATGCGGCCATCAATGCGACGCGCGAAGAGGCTGAGGACGGCAGCGACGAAGAGACCACGCCGCTACTTGAGAGCGTTCAGGCTTGGCCGCACCACAAGAGCTTTACGGCTGCAGCTGAGGCAGATCTCCACGGCATCTGCAGCATCTACCGCGTGGACCCACCGGACGGGCCTGGTGACGATGGCAAACGCGAACGCGATGCGCTCACCAGAATGCGAGCCGCGGTTCATAGTAGCCAAAGCAAGCTGGCCATCCCCACGGTAGACCTGCGAATCGCTCTCGGAGGCAAGATGCGAGGATACGCAGGCGCAATGCCCGGCGTTGCAGAAGAGGTCTACTACGCGCTCGAAAGCGACGTCCCGCTCCTGATACTCGGGGGGTTCGGCGGCGTAGCTGGTCACATTGCAGACTGGGTCCTTGGCGACTCAGCTCTGCCCAGACCGTTGTCGAAGCTATCCACTCCCTTACTGAAGTTTAAGCACACAATTACCATGCTCAGACGTGGCACGCGTACCTTCGTTGGTCTGGACTACGCGCAACTCAGTGCTGTCATGACCACGCAGTCGGTATCCGCGGTAGTTCGTACACTAGCTGCAGTCGTTGCAGATCTTCGGTCCGAGCGAGCATTCCACTACAGCTAACCCTGGTGCCGCCCCCCGCACTCGAAAGCCGCTTGCGAGCCCAGAAGCTCAGACGCCGGCTTGATCGATCGACTTTGCGGCGAGCTGAGCAGTGTCAACCACAGATCGCGCTAGTCGGGCTTGCGAAACACGAAGAAGAACCTATCCGTGTTCCCCGCCACCGTGCGTCGACCCACCTCGTACTCCAACGTATCGTCTAGGCGATAGAACATGTCGGACTGCTCGAGCAGCTCGAAGCCAGCCTCCATCACCTCGATGAGCACGGTCACGGGATCTTCGCGCCGCCAGTTCTCTGGCGTGTCGTTCTGCATGTGGCGACGCGTGTGGTCGATCACCACGTACCTGCCGCCGGGCTTGAGGGCAGCGAACACTGCGTTGTTGAACTCCGCTCGCTCCTCGCCGTGCAGATTGTGATACTCGCGGATGTTCAGAAACATATCGAGCTCACTGGCCTGGAAGTCCATGCCGTCGAACTCGAAGGCGAGCAACTCATCGTCCCAGCCCATCGCCAGGTTGACCCGTTGCACCTTTTCCATCTGCGGCGCCTGCATAAGCTCGTCGAGATCAGCCAGCCACTCCTCGGCATAGGCAATGCTGAGATGGCCCTTATCCTTGAGCACAGGGGCCAGGATCTTCGTGTACCAGCCATTGCCGGGGCCAAACTCGAACACGCGCATGTCCTCGCGCAAACCCATGAGAGCGAGCGCCTGGACGGGCCGTCGGTTGCGATCGCGCGCGCGGTCGGCTTCCGTGCGATAGGGGAGCTCAAGGGCGGCTTCGATCTTGGACGCCGTCGGGTCGGCGTCTTGGGCGCTCACGGCGGTGGTTAAGACGGCCGCGGCGCTGGTGGCCGCAACAGCCAATAGGGTGTGCTTCATCTTCGCTTCCTAGCTGCCAGTGGGTTTGGATCGCCGCACTGTACAACAGTCCACTCAATGGTCAAGACAGCGTAGCGCCGATCACAGCCTATGGAAGCTCAACCGTCGCACGCCAGAAGTCTTGCACCCACGCGCGGTGGAACGCGAGGAGCGCAAGCATCGCCAGTGATTGGGCCTGACTTGCGGTTGGCGTTTGCCGCCGCTCATTGGTCTGCTGTGCAAGCATACGCCTGGAGCTGGCTTTGCAGGCCGTCAACGTGCTACCACCGCTCGTCGGGGATCGCCACTAGCGCCACGGCAAGGACTGCTACCACGACGGTAACGACACCGGCCGCAGCGTACGGAAGTACCGTTTCGCCGCGCACTAAAGAAGTAACGACCGACAACCCGAGCGCCCCCAAGAGCGTCCCGAGACTGATCAACAGCATACGATGGCGAATACTCGCAGCCGCTAGGGCAACGCCAAAAACTGCTGCGAGTGCCAGCAGCGCTCCGCCTTGCAACTCCAGCACAAGCGCCTTCATCGACAGCGCCGTGTGCACCAACCAGCACAAGCAAAGAGATACGACAAACGAGATACCAAGGATGGCGTAAGGTCGGTTTAACGAGACTCTCTCGGCCAATCGCTCTTGCCAAGTCGAGAGCTTCCAATTCCTGGACGCTGGATGCGGCACGCTTTGTTCGCTTGCACTACGGATCGCCCGGCTAGCGATGTCGGCGATGCGTTGTTCCAGCGCCTTGGCTTCTGTAACCCCTTCACGGTCAAACCTAAAGCTCTCGGACGTCACGTCCATTGGCACCTCAGCGGTTGCGTGGTGGACAAACACGACTCGCTCAAACAGCCCGAGACGCCGTAAGTACGACAGCTCCCATTCCATGCCGGGTCCCGGGCGACTGGCGTCAACGACGACTACGTGGGCCGAGCGCGACAAGAACATGACTACCTCCCGCCACATTTCATCCGCGCAAAAAACACCTAGCGCCGCCCCACGCTTTGCCAGCCACTCCTCGTTCAGAGCAAACCGGAACACGCGATTTAAGGAGTGACGCCTAATGAGGTCGGAGCGAAGCACGTGAAGATCCGCACGGCTTCGCACCACCATCGCTCTCGGACGCATTGGGATGATGGACGCTAGCAACGCGCGCAATGGCAAAAAGTTCAGCATCACGTTGCCGTAGTCTAAACAGCGCTCCCAGGTTCCCGGACTGTAGTGACGATCAGACAAGGTGACGCAGAGACCGCACTTCGCCAAGGACTGACAGAGCGCCCGTACCTCAGCAGAACCACGATTATCGAAGGGTCGGAGCAGCAGCAGCCGTATTCCCTCGCGGGGCAGTCGGCACTTGACCATCAAGGTAAAGGCGGCCCGCGCCACCATGTAAGCGCCGATGAGTACGTAGACATCGCTCACGGAAAGCTGGTCGTGACCTGCCCCTGCCAGCACGATACCCAATAGCGCGCCGCCAATCAGCGCCGCCACGACGATGCAGATACGAAACACAGCCAAGGCAGTAGCATTGCGCCGGAAGGCGCTGCGAAGGTCCGAGGCCGACGGCACCGCTTGAGCCCGCGAATCGCCGCGTAGCGTCAACGGCACAGGCGGGGTTTTCAGCAGCTTGCTAGCCTTCATGCATGAACAGGCGCGCCGGCCTAGCGCCAACCAACTCGCTGCGGCTTGCGCCGTGCCCGTTCAACTCTCTGGCTTTCCGACTGCATGGGGAACACGTTCAGGTGGATCATTGCTCACAAGAGGCCGTTCCTTCCGTCGCCATCGCGTTCGGTTCGATACAGCTCACCTGGTCTACCGCGCTCCTGGCACTAGGGTTCTTACTAGCCTGGAGGACGGTCTACCCTGTCGTTTGCCGAAGGCGAACCAAGAGGCACGGGCAAACAGTACTTCCGGTCTTGCGAGAGGACGTGGACGATTTCCTCTACTTGCTGCCCCTCTGCATTCTCATCGGCGGCAGCATGGGCTACGCAATCATCTACGAGCTCGGGAGCCTTGTCGACAATCCGCTTAGCTTCTTTCAGCTCTATACCAATGCTCGCACAAGCTATCACAGCTCCTTGATCGGCGTCCTTGTCGGGGCGACGTTCTTCGCGCGAAAACGCGAAATCCCCATCCGCACCGTTCTGGATCTTTTGGCCCTTGCGCTACCAGTGTATTTAGCTGCTCAAGACGTAGCGGCCTACCTGGATGGATGGGGGTTTGGGCGAGAGTTTGCATCGCCCTTTGGAGTCACACAATGCGGGACGGACGGACTACCGCATCGATATCACGCAAGCCAACTGTACGAGGCGGTACTATGCGGGGCGCTATTCTTCCTACTGCGCTTTCTCGAGCGGCGATGGGATCTGCTTCGCTTCCCGGGGCTGACCACCGGAGTCTTCGTGATTGGATTCACCATCAGCCGACTCGCGATCGAAGTGTGGACGCGCATTCCAGACCCCCATCTTGCCCAGTCAGGTGCGATTTGGATCTTTCGGGGAGTAACATTCGTCCCTCTCATTGCTTTGGGCGCCGGCCTTGTGGTGTCAAGCAACCTGATTGGCCCAAGTCAGGGAAACCGCAGACGCTAGTGTCCTGAGTTGGAAGTTCGTTGATGAATTCGCACGCGAGTTTTTGCTAGCGGACGATACAAGACACTGCATTTTGCATGGACTGATCAACGATCACTACGAGAGTGCTTTCACTCGGGCTGTCCGAGATTGCAGCGACCTCAGTGAACGAAAGCTCACATCCCAACACTGCATCCGGTACCAGACACGCGATGTCAGGGAAGCGGTATCCGGGAGACGGCAAACCCACTACGTCTTTGCCGATACCCGGGCCCGACCGCGCGCCAACGCGATCGGGCCGCCCTAACAGGCTGCTCAGGGATCACATGCCTGCGACGCTGCGCTCGGCCCCGGACGACTGAAGAACAGGTTGCGCATCGTGCCCAAGTCCAAGAAGTTGATCACGCCATCGCTGTTGAAGTCGGCGTCAGGCTCCCAATCGGCCGACTCTGGCGTGGCGAAGAAGGCGGACTTCAATACCCCAAGGTCGAGGAAATTCACCACGCAGTCATTGGGAGCTGCGATGTCCGGGTCACAGGCGTTGCCGTAGCCGTCGCCGTCCGTGTCCAGCTGGCGGGGGTTCGCTACGAGCAGGCAGTTGTCGAAGAAGGCCCCGACCCCGTCGCCGTCCGTGTCGTCGAAGTCCACCCCGAGGGGCAGAGTTGTGGTCTCCAGAGTGACCACGCCGCTGTCGTCGTCCGTGAGCGCCGCCTCCCAATTGATGAGGTTACCGTCCGCCAGGTTCGAGAGCTGCGGGGGGAGCGACAGCTGGATCCTCTCACCGGGCCCGAGATCGAACTGCCAGCGCAGGAACTCAAAGGATTCGCACGAGCTTGAGAATCCGCCCTCGAAGCACGATCCTGCGCCATCGAAGGGCCCACCGATGTCCCCCTCCGCCAGGCTGTTGGCCCCGTCCGGGTAGCGCAGAATCACCTGACCACCTAACACTGGCGTGAGCAAGGTATTGGTCACGCTGAGTTCGACGGATACCGTGTCGCCGCCCTGCGCTGGCACCGGCGAGACGCTTAGGTCCATCGCCAGGGGCGCCTCCGGCCCGATGCGACCGATCTCGGACGCATCGCGCTCGGTCATGGCGAAGCCCTGAGTGGCGCTGATGCGAGCGTGTGACTCGAGCAGCGTGCCCGCATTCAGCGGACCGGCCAGCACCTCCACCACGCGCTGACCGATCGCACCCGCCGACAAGGTGCCGAGGGGCCACGTGACAACGCCGTCGGCCGCGACGCCGCCCTCCGTGGCGGAAAGGAAGGTCACCTCTGGGGGCAGTTCGAGCGTGAGCGACGCGTCGGTCACGCTGGTGACTGAACGATTGCCGTAGCGCACGCGCAGGGTCGTGCTCTGCCCCGCCGGCAGCGGATCGCGCACATCGTCGATACCGAGGGCCAGGGGTGGGGCCTGCACGAGCGGAAGGGCCTGCGACTCCAGGGTGAGGGCGCCGCTGTCGTCACGCAGCTGAGCCTCCCAATCCACTAGCGCGCCCGCATCGATAGACCCGAGCAAGCTCGTGGGCAACGAGATCAGTGCGGTTTGGCCAGGGTTCAGCGTACCGATGGGCCAATTGAGGAACTCGAACGCTTCGCAAGAAGCGCTAAAGCCAGCCTCGGCACAGGAGCCCACGGCATCGAAGGGACCGCCGATGAAACCCTCGTCCAAACTTGCCACACCCGCGGGGTAGCGTAGGCGCGCGGCGGCGCCGAAGACGGGGCTGAGCGAGGCGTTGGTTACCGTCAGATCGACGAGACCGTCGCCGCCGGGGTCGAGAGGTCGGGAATTGCTCTGCAGAGCTAACCGCAAGGCGCCCTGCGGGCCTACTCGACCGATCTCTGACACTTCGCGCACGACGGCTTGGAAGTTCTGCGCACCCGCGATACGCGCGTCCGACTGCAGCAACGTCCCGCTCATCACGGATGCGGCCTGCACCAGCACGCGCTGCTCGCCGACGCTGCCGGCCGCCAGCGTGCCGAGATTCCAGCTCACCGTGCCGTCAACCTCGACGCCGCCACCAGTCGCCGTGAGGAAGGCGAGCCCGTCGGCAAGATCTAGGGACAGGGTCGCATCCGTGACACTATTCGCCGAACGGTTTCCATAGCTAAGGACAAGCGTTGTGGTCTGTGCTGCGGGCACCGGATCGGCCGCGTCCGCTACCGTCAGCGTGAGCGGAGGCATATCACTGACCACGAGCGTTTGCGACTCCAGGGTGAGAGTGCCACTGTCATCGCGCAGCTGTGCCTCCCAGCCGATCAGAGCGCCTGGGGCGACGCCGCCGGCAAGCGCTACCGGTAGGGAAAGCAGCGCCGCCTGACCGGGGTTCAGGGTCCCTACCTGCCAGTTCAAGAACTCGAAGGCCTCGCACGAAGCGCTGAACCCATCCTCGGCGCAGGAGTTCGCCGCCTCGTAGGGTCCGTCCATGAGGTCTTCATCGACACTTGCCGCTCCGTTCGGGTAGCGCAGGCGTACATTCGCGCCGAACACCGGGGTGAGCGTATCGTTGGTCAGTGTGACCGTGAACAGCGCATCTTCAGCCGGGTCGATGGGTGAGGGATCGGCCTGCAGCGCCATGCTAAGGGCCGACCGCGGCCCGACGCGACCGATCTCGAACACCTCTCGCACGGTGGCTGCAAAGTTCTGAGTCCCCTCGATGCGCGCGTGCGATTCGAGCAGGGTGCCAGCGGCGAGCGGATCGGCCGTCACCTCGACGTCCTGGCGGCCGCTGGCCCCGGACGCGAGCGTGCCGAGGTTCCAGCTGACGACACCGTTTACCTCTGACGCGCCGCCGCTCGCAGAGACGAAGGCCGTGCCGGGCGGCAGGGTGAGCGACAGGGTGGCGTCGGTGACGCTCGCCCCTGACGTGTTGCCGTAGCGCACGGTCAGTAGACCGCTTGCACCTGCGGGGAGTGGATCGCGACTGTCGTCGAGACTCAGGCTGAGCGGCGGCGCATCTGCGATCGCCAGCGAGAAAGCCTCCTGGGTCAAGGCGCCGCTATCGTCGGTAAGCTGCGCATCCCAGGCGATCACATCGCCGCTATCGATGGCACCCAAGAGCGCCGCCGGCAAGCTGGCGATCACCGCTTGGCCCGGATTGATCGTACCCAAAGGCCAGCGTAGAAACTCAAAAGCCTCACAGGAAGCGCTGAAGCCCGCCTCAGCGCACGAGGAAGGCGCGTCGAAGGGCCCCTCGATCAGCGTTTCCGCCCGACTGGCCACACCGTCCGGGTAGCGCAACTGTAGGAGGGCGCCGAAGACTGGCGTCGGCGTGGGGTTACTCACCACCATCTCCACTAGCGCCGATCTATCAATATCGTTCGGCTGAGGGTTGACCTGCAAGGCCATGGAGAGCGGCCCCTGAGGACCGATCCGGCCAGTCTCGGCAGCCGTGCGTGTCGTGCCCGCGAAGTTCTGCGTACCGCTGATCTGCGCTGCCGATGCCAGGAGGCGACCGGCCGCGACGGCGTTCGCCTGCACGGTGACGGTCCGTTCGCCCGTCACCCCGGCGGCAAGGGTGCCGAGGTTCCAAGTCACCACGCCGGCGTTCTCCACACCGCCCGCCGAGGCGGACACGAACGTCACGTCATCTGGCAGAGTAAGCGCGAGGCTGGCGTTGGTCACGCTAGCGGTCGAGGCATTGCCGTAGCTTAAGTCCAGGAGCAGGAGATCGCCCGCCGGCACCGGATCGCGGTCTTCCGCAATGGCTAGGGTAAGCGGCGGTGCCGCGCCGGCCACGACGAGTGCCGCGGACGCGGTGGCGAGGTCGCTCGCATCATTGAAAGCGGTGGCTTCCCAGTCGATGACCTGCCCCTCTATCGCCCCGCTGGCGACGGTCGCGGGCAGGGACAGCAGCACGATGCGACCCGGGTTGATGGTGCCGAGATCCCAACGCAGCACCTCTCCCGGCTCGCAGGAGCTGGAGAAGCCCAAGGAGGCGCAGGAGGCGGCCGCGTTGAAGGGCCCCTCGATCAGCGTCTCCGCCAAACTGGCGGCCCTATCGGGGAACACAAGCGTCACGGCCAAATCGGTCTGCGGGGTGGGCCCATCGTTGGCCACCGCGATCTCCACGAGGGCGGAGTCGTTGGGTGCTGCTGAGCCTGGATTGACCTGTACCTGCAGCTGCACGGCCGCTTCAGCGAGCGAGCCCGCGAGCATCACTGAAGAGAACATCGCGGCGAGTGGGGCAACTAAGCGCTGGATTGGCGCACAGCTCGAGGCAGCCGCATATGTACCGCTGCCTGTGTACGAAGAGATGGAAGAAGCGTTCATGGGTGGCTCTCCAAGGCCAAGCCTATCGATAGGCGAGCGCACGCAACGGTGCGACGGCCACCGCTGGCCGCGTACCTGCATGGGTGCTCGGTGCTAGAGGTGTGCCGCCGCTGGGGAAGCGGCGGCATGGGCGTCGTGGGTAGGCGGAAACTCAGGCGCGACGGCAGCCAACGGCCTCAGCCCTCGAGCTCAAGTCGCCGGCGTGTGAGTCGCAGGCCAGAGGCAGTGCCGAGGGCGCTCAGCAACAGCCATGCAGCGCTCGGCAAGGGGACGACTGCGCCATCGGAGATCACGACACTGGCATCGCCGAAACTCACGGACTGACACTGGAAAGTCACCGCCGAGACGAAGCAACCAGCCAACATGCCGCCCACCGTATCGTCGCCCCGGGGCATCACGGACGTAGAGCCGGCCGCGAACGCGACGAAGGTGATCGTGGCCACGTCTGCAGGTCCCTCCAGGCCGTTGAAGTCGCCGAAGGCGAAGCCGTCGACGAAGCCCGCCACGGCGTCGATGTCGCCCACGCGGCCGAAGTCAGGGTCGCCGAAGGCGATGGGATCCCACGAGACCAGCTCTAAGAGCTGCGGATCCCAGAGCACGTCGACCCCGCCGCCCAGGGTGGCCTCGTCCGTGAAGTCCATCGCGAGGGTGATCGTGAACTGCTCGCCCACCGTCACCTCCACGTCATCATCGAAGGCGACGGTCGCCCCCTCTGCCCCCATGGCGGTCAGGGCGAGGGCCGCCGACACCGCGGTGACCAGCAACCTGTGAGATGTGCCGGTGCGCTTGTGGATGCTTCGATCTTCGCGGTTCATCACCTACTCCTTGTGAAACGTCGAACTGTTGAGGTCGGCGCTGCTCGACTCCGGTCCACGTCGTGCGAGCACGCTTCGGAGCATTCACCGGTGCCACGATCGGACGCAATGTCATTCGCCGGACACCCGCGCAAGACACTAATTCCGTTTACGTTATTACTTCTGTTGTCCTTATTCGGACAGCCTTGAGGTGTGTTGTTTTACCCGCCGACAGGGAATGCAGTATCGTGACGCTCCCGGTGCGAACCCGCTGCGGGCGGGCGCACTGAAGGGGTGGTAAGCGCTGGGCTGCTCTGGGTAGGGGTCATGGACGACAAGAATCAGCACGCGAGTGCGAAGAAAACCACCGTGATGCTGTCCCGCGGCGCCCTCGAGGAAGCCCGAGTGGCGCTGGAGTTCAAGCAAGCGACCATCGCTTTCAGAATCTTAGAGAAGCACCCGACGCTCTACGACAACCCTCCGCACAAGCTCGTTTGGCGCGCATTCAATGGGCGCAATATTCAATTGGATAAGGCGGAGCTCGTGGCGCAGGCCCTGCAAGTGCCACTGGCGCAGCTTTTAGCCAGACCGGTGCATGGGGCCAATGATGGGGAAGACACCGAGGCAGTTGCCGCTGCGCCGCCCCTGGCCGAGGGGGGAACGGCGACGCGCGCCGAGCGGAGTGCTAGACGCGAGGCAGCTGCGGGCGCGGCCGACGCGCCGGGAGGAGCGCTGGCAACGGACCGCCGCGGGAGCGCATGGCTTGCCGCCGCTGCCGCTGTGTTTGTGGTTGCCGCCGTCGTCGTCGGGCTTCGAGTGTCCGTGCCCTCGGCATCGACCGATGCCCCCAAGCTACCCGGCCTAGAGTCCCTTGTCATCGTCGCCGACGGCGATGTCCCAACCCGCTTCGCCGATGCTATGCGCATCTCGCTCGGCGAGCGTTTGCGCGACGCCAGATTCATCACCGCCGGAAAGGGGATGCCCGGCATCGAGGACTTTCCCCAGCTAGTCGCCTTCGCGGGAGGTGGACCGGTGCTGCACATCGGTCACCGACCTAAGGGATTTCATGCTCTGCTCGAGTTCACCCTAGCCACGCACTCGGCGTCGCAGCGAATCTGGTACGCGACGGCGCGATCTAGCGCGCTCGACGCAGAGGTGGCACAGCGCGTGGCAGCGGGCGTGGCGGAGGCGCTCGACGCGGGAGATGGCGAGGCGAGACCCTCGGTGGCCGCCGGGACACGCCAGGTGCAAGCCATGGAAAGCTACCTGAACGCTCGTCGAGCCCTCGACCTAGAACCCGAAGGCGATGCCAACGCCCTGCGTCGCGTCTTTCAACTTGCTCAAGCCGCCGTGGATCGCGACGGCGCCTTCGCCCTAGCGCACGCGGTGAAGTGCGAAGCGCTGGCGCGCCTATACTGGACGGACAGCGATCAGTCGTTCCTGCCGGACGCCAACACCGCGTGCGACACGGCGGGCGAGCTCGCCCCCGACAACCCCTACGTTGCCGCTGCGCGCGCGCAGCTACTGATTCGCGAGGAAAGGCCCCATGCCGCGGTAGCGCTGGTCGAGCCGATGCTCGCCAAGCACCCCGAGCACGTCGATCTGCTGCTCGCCGCAGCGCGTGGCAAATTCTCCCTGGGCTACAAGGGCGCCGAGGGTGCACTGCCCCGGGCAGTCGAACACGCTGAGGCCGTGACCGCACTCGAACCGGAGTTCTACGTGGGGCACTTCTGGGCAGGCACCTACAGCTACTTCGCAGGCGACCGCAGCGGCGCGATCCCTCACCTGCAGCGCGCCGCCGACATCAACCCCCAACCCGTGGTGCTCAACAACCTCGCCGCGTTGCTCACCTGCGCTGGCGATCTCACCGGGGCCGAGGAGACCTCCCGCACACTGATGACACTCGATCCCTCGTCACCGCTTGGACCTGAATCGCTCGGCAAGGTGCTAGGCCTTCGCCACCAACACACCCAAGAGGTGCACTTTCGCGAGCTGGCGCTGAGCCTGTACGGCGATGCCTCGCCGGACATTTACGAGGTATACGCACTGCTCGGCGATGCCTACCGACGCGCCGGTCGCGCCGCGGATGCTGCCGGCGCCTACGAGCGCGCCTTGCAAACGGTGCTTCGCGATCGCGCCCGAGCCTCCGACGACTCGTCACTGATGGTCGCCCACGCCATGCTGCTCGGCCGCATCGCATCCACGCAGATGCCGTCACCCTCGGAGATGGCAGACACCATGGTGCAGATGCGCTCGCTCCTCGAGCAGGCTGACATGACGAGCTTGGCAACATCGGGCCAGGTGCAAGTCGCCCAATCCTACGGGTTACTCGGGGAAGAGACCTTGGCCGAGCACCACTGGCGAGCGGCGAGTGCTGGGTGCGCGGCGTACGAGGCGCACCCCGATCGCAACTCACTGGATACCTTGCCGGGGTTGCAGGCGGCGAACTAGTGCGATCTGCGCGAGCTAGCGAGACGACTGCGTACGCGTCGATAGAGCACCTGATATCCCTGTCCCGACGGACTCGTTTCGGAAGCCAGCATCGGTGGGTGTACCGTACAGCCACCGGCTTGCTCTAGATCGACTTCTGGACTAGCGAAACCAGGCATCGTGAATCGTCGCTAACCTGATGTAAGGTCAAGCGATCAAGAACTACGATGATCGTCGACAAGCCACTGCCCACGTCACAGCCTTGGACCGGCCCTCTCCGAGGCGCGCACAAGAGCCAAGCAGACCCGCAGACCAACACAACCATGACCACTCGAACCAAGAAATCGGTCTTCATATCCTACGCGGAGGATGCAAGTGAAGTTGCACATTCACTTGTAGACCTAATTTCGGCAATCGGCATTGACGAGCCGAGAGTCTACGCTTTCACCGCACCTCGCGCAGCCACACATCCCGGGGAGACCTATCGCAGGGACGTAATCAGGAGCCTCGAGCAGGCAGAACTGGTGATCTCAGTGCTCACTCGCGAGTATTTTCAATCCGGGAACTGCCTAATGGAGCTAGGCCGAGCGGAGCTGAACAGCGAGAGAAACCACGTCTCGATCGTGCTTGGACATCCTGGCGATTTCCCCACCTTGCTCGACAACACAGCAGTGAGACTGCACTTCTCGACTGAACCGCGCACTGGACGTAAGGCAGTCGACGACATGCGGGCGCTAATTGAGCGCTTGAAGGCACTTTCCGACCGACACCCAATGAGCGACGACTTGCTTCGAATCAAGAGCCAATCGTTCCTGTCACGGGTGATGGAGTGGGCTGATGCACCTCCTCCGATGCAAAGAGACGTAACCGACGCGCAGTGGCTACAGGATATTGCAGACGCGAAGGATGCAGTCTTCGTAGGCATCAATCACAGCCAGCTAGCGAAGTAGCTCGCATCAGCGATTGAATTAGCTAGTCGCCCGCTCGACCTATGTTCCGTGCATGTGGTCTTTGCATCTGAGCAAGATGGGGAGCTGTGGGACGGTGCCAACCATCGAGCGCTGTGCGAGTCCGCCATGTTCGCAATAGCCGATCTACTGACGAGGGATTCCTATAGCCTACCTAACCTGCGAGAATTGACATTTCGGCGAGCCCACCATCATTCGACAATCGGCGGGAGCTTGCTCGACAGCGCCAGCGGCAGTCGTGTTCTCTATGTTGCCCAGTACTTACCCAACGAGAATAGAGATACTCGCAAATCGGTCACCACCAGATTCCAGGCCCTCGCTGACGAGGAAACAAGACCATTCAAACCCTACCTCGACGCGTTTCGGCTCGTAGCAAGGGAGGCCGAAGCGTGCACAGTCATCACACCAGAACTCTGGGATCAATGCGCACTAGCCTGGTCTCGGTATTGCAAACACCGGTTCGACGGGCGCTGGAGCGCGCATCGCGCCAGCATCAATCATTTTGCTGAGAAGCTCGTCAACTTGCTCCAAGAGCATCGCATGGAGAACCCTAGGGTACTGGACTTTGCGTGCGGCACCGGCGAGTTGTCTCATGAGATGAGACAGCATTCCTCTCAACTGCAGATAACGCTTCTGGATTCATCTCCCCGCATGTTGCGTTTGGCTATGGAAACACCGACCCTGCAGTCCGCCATCCCGGTCATCCATCGATTCACCAACGATCTCACTCGCACAACCCTTTCGCCTACACCGCGTCAACCGATACGTTCACCACCACACAATTCGATTTGATCGCCATGCATCTCTCGATCCCCGCGGTGGCTAGTGGATTCGAAGACTTCACTAAGTTAGCGAATTGGTGCAGAGAACATCTCGTTGATGGAGGACTGTTGGCACTCTGCGCGCACAATACGGCCATTAGTGACGTCGATAGCGCGTACTCAACAAGTAACGACGAGCTTCGCCACAGGATTCTGCAAAACGCACTAGCAATCGACCTCAAGATTCTGGAGCCGATCGCAGAGAGGCCTAGGCTCGACACGGACACGATTGTAGGAGGCGTACTAGATTCCGGATTTGAGCTACTGAACACTTGGGACGAACGATTCGCAAACTCAAGCGGTGCGCGCATTCAGCTTTGGAGAGTGCCAGCCGTAATCGGGACTCTCGTAGACGTTCAACATGCTGGAAACATCGACCGCTTGGTACCAAAGGAGAAGGATCTCGAGTCCGAGACAATGCCTATGACAGTCCGATATTGGGTGTTCCAAGCGAGGGCAGGAGGTCGGGCCGAAAGCAAGAGTCACAGAGGATGAACTTACCTCTCGCGCGCCACTCGAGATCGGGGAATACTCCGCACCCGCATCCCACTCGTCCATCACGGCCTAGCTCAGCATTGAGCTTTGCCACTGCAAGCTGAAACGAATATCGCGAACAAGCCCACCGCAAAGGCCTTAGTTACGCCTTTTCAGCTTTACCCTTCTTGACCCCCTCCAAAACCTCCTCCTCGAACTCGAACGGCGGCAAGTCCTCCGGGCGCTTGCACGGTAGATGCGGTTCGGGCTCCCCAACTGCCTTTAGCACAGCACGGCAGTCGCGCAAATCCCAATGGAATGCGAATGGTGGCCCGTCGGCCCACGCCTTTGGATACGCTAATAGAGCTTGTGAGCGCGCTCTCTCGGCATCGCCGAGCACCAGCCGTAGTTCGGCGAGACGCAGATGAGGCGGCTCACGCAGACTACTGAGCCGATCTGCGTATTCGCGGGCTTCCTCATGCTCGCCCAGCCGCGCCATAGACGCAGCGTACTCAGCTTCCAGTGAGTACACGGGCGCATCTTGCTCGCGACCAAGGTGAATTGCCTCAGCGAACACTCCGCGCGCTCGCGCCTCCGCATCTTGATCGCGCAGGAGGTGCGCTTCGTCGACCAATATCTGTTGACGCGTACTAACGTCATCCCTAACGAGCCTATGCGCCAAAGCGGCGATGACTTGGTCTTCGGTCAAGCTCTTTGCATAGCGGTCAGCACGGACCTTATCCCCGATGACTCGGGAGTTCAGATAACTCGGCCCTTTAAACCTGCTGGGACTACCAAGCTCAGCCAGCGGCGTGTGCCGTTGCCAGTCAAGCTCGCCACGAACGATGTTCAACTCGCAAAGCAGAAGCGCGTGAATCGCCTGGACTTCTACATTGGTGGCGGACGCAGCAACACTCGCGAGACTCATGAGACGCATAGCAGAGGCCAGGTTACCGAGCGACCGTTCGGCTTTGGAGAAGTTGACAAGCGCGACAACAGCCCATCGCAAATCACCATCTTCCAGTCCTGCCTTAAGGTTCAACAGAGCTGCCGAACGAAACTCGCTTTGGTATCCAATGCGACTGGCGGCAATCGAGAGCTGATTGGCGAGTCCGCGGACCGTGTATTTGGGAGTGTCCGATCTTCCTGCCGAAAGATCGGGCTCAAGCAGCTGCGCGACCATTTCGTAGAGCGCACGGCTACGACCGGTCCGCGAACACGCGTAGGCCACACCGGAAGTACGTAGCATACGGGACGCCACAACGACTTGGCCGCCAAGCAGCAGTAGGCGCGCAACCTCAAGGTAGCGATCTACGTCTTCGGCACTGCTATCGACTGACAACAGTCGAGGCGCTTGCTCACGCGCGTAGTCCGCCGTTTGCACACCCATCTCTGCGCGATCAGTAGTGGTGAGCTTGGCGCGGGTGAGACCGCGCACAAGCGGGTGGAGGTCATAACTTGCCGCATCCGGTTCTCTGGTCACTAGCCCACGGCGTTGCAGTAATCGCAAGACCCTCCGTAGCCAGTGCTCGGCCTCCGTGCGCTCATGCGACTTTTCCCATTCCTGGAGCCTATCTAGGTATGCTGTGTAAGCTGCCTCAGCCACCTCACGTCGACGCTCATCTCGTAAGGCCATTTGCTTTGGATCCTCGACCCTGGCGGGGCGAGGTGGGAGGCACGGATTGATGGCGGATAGTGTCGTGTAGGGGACTGCGCCGGAGAAAAACGACAACCGTCCAAGGAGCTTCCACTCATCGGGCTCCAGGCCTTCAAGGGCAACCTTGAGCACATGGTTGCGCTTGCTCACCACGCCCTCGACCTTAGTCAAGTTCAAGGCATTCGCACCTTCCGGATCGTTGAACCATTGATCGAAGTCGCCCGGCGCAGGGGCATGCTCCAGAATGAGGCCGGCGATAACGCCGACCATAAGCGGGTGGCCCCCAAAGTTGCCTTCCAGGTAAGGTCGCATCAGCGCGCCGTCTCCGCTCACTCCGGCGTTACTCATCACCCTCTCCGCATCATCGCCGGCCAGCCCGGTGAGTCGGAGATGAGCCACCCCTGCCCGAACCCCGCCTACGCCCGACAGGCGCAGAGCTGTCGGCATATTGCGCGTTGAGATCAAGATCTTTGACGGCATGACGGAAGCTAGATCGCGCAACATCTCGTCGTCGTCAGGGCGGATGCAGAGGTTGGGATCGCGCTCCTCGCCCTCACGCACGCCATCACCTTCCTCGTCGGTGATCTGCGCCGCATCGTAGCGGTGATAGGCGATTAGCACCCGCTCAAGCCCATCAAGCACCAACAGCCATGGCCGCAGGGCGAGATGCTGGGTTAGGCGCACACGGAGATCGTGACGATTGAGGCTTTTAAAGGTGGGGGGAGGGACGTTCTCAATGTAAGCCAGTGCCTGCACGGAGAAATCTCGCATACTCGCCCCCTCCTCGTAGAAGGAGTACCAGAACCGACCGGCGAGAGCAGGCAGCACTCGTTGCGCATGCTCGCTTGCCCAGCGGTGAGTGACCATGCTTTTACCCATGCCGCCAATGGCTTCTACCACTAGCATCGGTGCGCTCGAGAGCGCCCAAGTGCTGATCTCTCCAAGCTCGCGCTCGCGTCCAACGAATGGCATGCCCTGGGAGAGAGGAGTCACGAGGTGAAAGGACGGGGGAGCGGGTGGTGGAAGTTCCCTTACGGACGACTGACGTGACCCGTTGGAGCTAGCAACTGACGCCTCGATGGCGTCCCGTTCCTGGCAGGCCAGACGGAGCTTGTGAGCCGCCACATGCACAGCGTTTATGAACTCAGACTCCGAACTCACCGGGGCGGCAACACGATCACTACGAACCTCCGCTCGGAGCACTTCGAGCTTCCCTCGCGTCGCCTCGTCGAAATCAAACTTGTTTGCGGGAAGGGGGTAGTCCCCCGTCAATACGATCCCCGCTCTCGGCAGATCGCGCTCTTGAGCGCGTCGGAATTCGAGCGCCGTTGTCGATACACCGCTGGGGTTTCGCTTACTGCAGCAACGAACTTCTCCATAGCGTTGACCGAGGATGCAAAGGTAAGCATCCGCAGAATTGACCATTTCGATCGATTGCCCGATGACATCACGCTGAGCGGACAGCGGGAATTCCTCCATGGCAACGACAGACAACCCTTGTTGCCTAATCGCCTGAATCGCCAATTCACGATGCTCCTCGAGGTCATCGAATGTGCTCGACAGCATCACCCTGTAGCTATCCTCTGCCATAGTGTTTCCCAAGCCCCACTGTCTTATCCGCGGCGTTACTCATGTCGTTTCGCGCAGTGCCCCACCCGCTTCGCCGGCTAGCCTAACCAAACCAACCAACACCCCCACCCGCCTGCAATTGCCAGCTCCATGCGTCGGTCGCGACGATCTCCACTTTTCCACAATCCACCTACTTTCTAAACTCCGGAACCAACGGAGGCCGCGGGCCAATCTGCTGCGCTTGGCGATCGCGTGCCCCAAGACGTGCTCAGAAGTGGGCACCGGTCGGCCAGCACAGCACGATGGACTGACTCATCAACGTGATCTCCACGAGTTGCCTAGCCTCCCAAGCGGGCGTCCACGGAACATCTAGCGAAGTGAGCGTATGCATTCGGCTGGCGGATTCTGTCACATGGGACCACCCGCACGGGACCCGCACCTTGGCGAGCCTTTTGCACCCAGGGCCCCCGTTGGATCGGCCAGTTTTAGGACGCTGCATCAACACCGGGCGCGGTAGCAGCATCCCACCGGATTTGTAGGGAAGTCGAGCACAGCCCAGCGCACAAGACTACCTACTTCGAATCGAGCGCGGGCGTCGCGAAACGCGACTTGCAGTCGGCTCCCTCGGACGCTCGGAAGCAACCCGCCCTGCCTCGCGAGAACCATCGGGTGCCGCGCTAGTCGCTAATCGTGTCTACCAGCTGGCCGAGCGGAAAGTCAGCGGCGAGGCAGTCGGGGATACAGAACCGAGCCCGAGAGCTCCACGGAACTAGGCCACAAGTCTCCAACAAGACGTGCCGCTCAGGAGACCAGATCAGAGCGCGCTTCGCCGCCAATAACACAAGGCACGCATGAGAGCGATTCGCCTTTAGTTCTCCAATACATTCCCACCAGCCAATCACCACCGCCACGGAGCCTGCTTTGAAGCCACTATCGCCACCACTGCTCTGACCAGTCTTTTCATGTTCCTTTCCACCCCCGCCTGGGCCGACGACGACGATGGCGCCGAGGTGGCGGCAGACGAGGATGGGCGCACCCTTGAAGAGGTGATCGTGACCGGCACCAAGGGCTTCGAGTCGTTGCAAAAGACCGAGGTGTCGGTTGCGGTGATCACCGAGGCGACTACCAACCAGGCGCTGTTCGACGTCCGCGACGCCTTGCTTCGCGTTGCGAACGTCTCGACCCTCAGCGGCGACGCCCTCAACGACCTGTCCATCCGGGGTATCCAGCTCACCGGGGTTGGGTTCACCGGTACCGGATCCCACCGCCAACGTGTACGTGGACGGGGCGACCGGCAGCTTCAACGCCAACCAGGGGGCATCCAACCTCTGGGACGTGAATCAGGTCGAAATCCTGCGCGGTCCACAATCCACCGTGCAGGGGCGAAACGTGCTGGCCGGCGCCCTGATCATCAACACTGCAGACCCCGAGTATGACTTTCGCTCGAAGGTCAGAGCCATCACGGGCAGTGAAGAGACCTATCAATTCTCCGGGATGATCACGGGGCCGATCCTCGAGGAGCAGGTCGCCTTCCGCCTTGCGGCCGACTACCGGGAGCAAGACTTCGGCGTGACCAACGCCCTCTCCGATGACAACGCCCTGTTCCAGGAAGCCCTCACCTTGCGCGGCAAGCTGCTCTTCGAACCGGAGGCGATCGCGGGCCTGCGGGTGGAGCTCATCGGCAGCTACGCGGATACGAACTTCGCCGAGTTCGGCACCGTCGACGCCCCGCCGCCTTTGGCGAGGACGGGTTCGATGACTTCGACCGTCAGGGCGTGCAGACCTTCAACGTGGGGTCGAACCCGCTGGAGCCACTCTCCCTACTAGACCGCTGAGCGCCAAGTGCCCTGGTGTATCGCCGGTCGTCCGCACCTGCCGAACAAGGCTCGTACGGAGATGTTCGGCATCTGGGCAGGGTCGTAGATTAAGGGGCGAATTGCCGAGGAACATGGCGGCGGCGTCTTCGTGAAGGGCCAACCGCCGCCCTCTCTCCTGATCTTCTCACCGGTCTGCCAAGCCTCCATCGAGTGGGGCATGCGGCTTCCGCGACTTGCCTCGCCGCGCCTTGCCGATGCTAGTGTCCGATCCTCCGTCAGCGGCGCGCCGTGAACTGAGCCACTGTTCGATCTCAGCGCACTCTCTTCGAAGGGTGAGCGGCCGGCGTCGAGCAGCCTCAATGGTGGTCGCCTTTCCGTCCCTCGATGCACGCAAGCGTCGCCGCCGGCAGTGACCGATATCGGCGCTTGAGATTAGCGATTACGGCCGTTAGCAAGCCGGAGTGGCGCTGAGTATCGCTAGCTAGCGCTCGATGGCAATCGGCGTGGCGAGGAGGGCCTTCACAGCATCCTCAGCGCGGCCTAAAGTAGCAAGGGCAGGCCCATGACATCCCACCAACTGATCGCAGACCTGCATCAGGAGCAGCTGATGAGGTATGTTGGTGCGGCCTCGCGCACACGCCGGGCGACTTGTTCACCTGCGAAAGGACTCGCTCAGTGTTGCAGCGCAATTGCCGCCCTCTACCGCACCGCCTTCCCACCGATCGCCTGGGCCGGCGCGCGACGATCACTCCACGCCGATCACAGATACTGCAGGCAGTACTGGGGCTCACGCTGAGCAGCTGGCTGGTCGGCGCGAGCGCCAAGGCCCCGGCGATGTCCTTCATCGAACCCAACGAGGGGCAAGCGGCGGCGGCCGTCACGCACATCGCGCGCACCACGAGCTTTACCGCGCTGCTGCGCTCACATGAGGTCCAGTTCCGCGTACCCCTGTCGCAGTCGCAATCGACCGCTGAGCGCCTCGACCGCGAACCGTATCCCTCCCGCTCCCACGGCACTGCCACCCTACACATGCGCCTGATCGGCGCCCGGGAAACTCGGGCCGGCGAGGTGGGTTCGCGACTGCCTGGCCTGAGCCACTACTTGCGCGGCACCGATCCCGAGGCCTGGGTACGCGGCGTTGAGCACTACGAGTCGATCCACTATGCCGACGTCTACCCCGGCATCGATCTGCGCTACCTCCTCGTCGACGGCACCCTGCGCTACGACTTCATCGTCTCTCCAGGTGCTGACCCAAGCAGCATCCGCCTAGGCTTCGATGAAGGTGCCACCCCCCGCCTCGACCCGGTCACGGGCCAACTGCACGTGAGCAGCCGCGCCGGCGTCCTCACCCACGGCGCTCCCACCGTGTACCAGGAGCTCGCCGGCGTAAGAACGCGGGTTGCAGGCCGCTTCGCCGTGTCTGCCGACGATCAGCTGGCGTTCCGCTTGGATCAACATGCTCGTCAGGCGACGCTGATCATCGACCCCGAGATTTCCTTCTCCACCTACCTCGGCGGTACGGCCCGAGACACAGCCTCGGACGTCACGGTGGATGCCGATGGCCGCGTATACGTGACGGGCTCTACCGGTTCGCTGGATTTCCCGGTGAGTGATCCGCCCGCCCCTGGCACCAACGCCGGTGGCCTCGATGGCTTCGTCGCCCGACTCAGCGCCGATGGCCAACAGCTCGACTACGTTACCTACCTAGGCGGCAGCGGAAACGAGGAGTTCTACCAGGTCGACGTCAGCGACGAGGGCAGCGCCGCCGTGACCGGTTACACGAACTCGGCCGACTACCCCGTGCGCAATGCCTTCCAAGATCAGTATCGCGGTGGCGGCCTGGACGGCGCCGACGTTGTAGTGAGCAAGCTCTCACCGGCGGGCGACTCGCTGGTGTTTTCCACCTATCTCGGCGGCTTGGACCCAGTCGAGCCACTCATCGGCTTGGAACAGGGGCGAGGCCTGATCTTCACTGACGACGGCAGCATCCTGGTCACCGGCGAGACAGGTGCGCCTGATTTTCCTGCCACCCAAACCCTGGACGGCCGAGGCTGCGTGGAGGGCGAGGAAGGCCTCAGAAGCCCTTTCATCGGCGATGGCTTCGTCGCCAAGTTCCAGGCGGACGGTCAGGTCGACTTCGTGGTGTGCTTCGGCGGAGCCGAGCGGGACACGGGGCGCGACGTGGCCATCGGTCGTAACGACAGCCTACACATCGCCGGCTTCACCCGCTCCTTGAACTACCCCGTCACTGAGGGCGCCTACCAAACGGATTTGATTGGCTTCTACGACACCCACGTCACTCGACTCACGGCCGACGGCCAAAGCATCCTGTCCGCCACTCTGGTGGGAGGCGATGAGCCACTGAGCGAATACCTGCAACAGGTGCGCGTGGCCGAGGACGGCTCCAGCATCGTCTTCGGCGTGAGCAGCGCCACGGACTTCCCGACCACCTTCGGCGCTTACCAGAGAGAGGTCCGGGGCTCCGACGATGCAATCCTCTACCGGGTCTCCGAGGATGCAGGCCGACTGCTGTTCAGCACCTTCCTTGGTGGCCGCGCCAGCGAGTCTGGCTGGGCCATGGAGGTCGACGATGAGGGCAAGATCTACGTAGCCGGTAGCAGCGAATCCCTCGATCAACCGCTGGTCAACGCGCTGCAAGGCGAGAAGACGGGCGTAGGCGCGCCGATTGCAAGCGGCTTCGGCAGCGCCGAGGATGACACCTTGGACCTTGCAGACGCCTTCTTCGTCAACCCCAGCGACGGCGAAGTGATCGCCACCATCGCCATGGCCAACGACGGCATCAACCGCCTCGCGTACCTCGACAACGACACAGCGGAAGTGCTCGAAGAAGTCGCCGTAGGCTCGCAGGCGGACCGCACGCGCGCCATCGCAGTGCTGGAGCTGGCGCAGGACAAGGGCTCCATCGGCGTGGTCGCCGTGAACGACGACGCCCCCTCACGCATCTACTTCCGCGACGACGAAGGGAGCTTCTTGCCGCCGGAAGATCTGCATACCGAGGTGCGCGACTCGCGCGCCGTGGTGGTGAATCGGCTGCTGGACTCCACCCAGGACATGGTGATCGGCAACTACCTGCAGCCGAACTACTTGTACGAGGGCAGCGGCGACGGGCCAGAACGCGAGCGTATGCTGTTCCCGGGCAGCGAGAACACCGCCACCACTGCTCTCGCCGTGGGCGATCTCAACGGTGACGGCCTGTTCGATTTGGTCGAGGGCAACGATCAGCAGCCGAACGCCGTGTACTTCGGCAACGGCAACAGCTTCGAACCGGCTACCTTCATCGGCAGCGAGGCGGACCCCACCACGGCGATCCTACTGGCAGACGTGGAGCGCGACGGCGACTTAGACCTGGTCGTCGGCAACGACGGCGCCCCCAACAGGCTCTATCGTAACCTTGGCGATGGCAACTTCGACGCCCCCATCGATCTCGACCCTGGACCCGTCAACACCACGTCCCTGGTCTGGGTCGATCCGTTCTTCGAACCCCCCTACGTGCTCAGCGCCGATGCCGGCGCGGGCCATACGTACATCATCGACGGGGAGGACATCACGCGTCTGCCGCTGCTGGGGATCAGCCAACCCACCTCGGTGCTGAAGGACCTCTTCCGCCGCTATTACCAAGCCGGACCACCGGGCGTCGGCGTTGAAGAGTTGCGCGTAGGGCTCCAAGACGCCTACCTTGCAGTCTTCGATCCCGCTGGCCGCGAGCTGCTCTTCTCCACCCTGCTGGGAGGCGCAGGCCCCGATCGCATCAACTGGGGCCTGAAAGTGGATGGCGAACGCAACGCTTACCTGGCCGGCTCGACCGAGGCTGTCGACTTCCCCTTGCGCTCTGCTTTGCAAGACAACTCCGCCGGCGCCCAGGAGGGGTTCGTCACCAAGATCTCCCTGCAGGACGTGACTCAGGCACCGCTCATTCGCTACCTCACGGTGCTGGAGCTCGAGTCGCCCAGCCTCGACGGCATCGTGCGCGCCGTGTTTCGCTGGACCACCCGCGACTGCACGGCCGCGGACGCCGCATCTCTCTACGACCTACAGGTATCACTCGCTGGCGAGGCAGCCCCAGTGAGTGCGGAGAACGTCTTCGTCGACGGCATCCTGCAGCCCCTCGGCACCGAGCCACGTCACGCGCCGCTATGGGGCTACGATCTCACGCGCTTCACGCTCGACGAAATCGGCACGGGCATCGAACTGGCCATTACCCAACCCGGCGCCTCCGGCGTAAACTACCGCGCGAGTAGCGTGCTAGGCCTGTCCAAGGACGGCTTGCTGCGGATCGAGAAGTACGAGGACGGCGTGCTACTCGCCGCCGATGACGCCGTGGTCGCCAGCCAGTACACCATCGTGCAGCAGGGCGACTGCGACCGCGACGGCATCAACGGCGCCGTCGACAACTGCTTGTTGGCGGCCAATCCTGATCAACGCGATACGGACGGTGACGGCATCGGAAACCGCTGCGACGCCGACCTCGACAACGACTGCGCCGTCGAGCTCGATGATCTCTCGACCCTGCGTGGCTTGTTGCAGAGCAACGATCCGAATGGAGACCTAAACGGCGATGGCATCGTCAATCGCCGTGACCTGCGCTTGGCGCGCGAGGCGTTGTTCGAACCGCCGGGCCCAAGCGGTGTGGCGAACCTCTGCTCGGCCCGGCCATAAGATAAGGCCGATGAGCGAACCCATCGAGGATCGTGTGTACACCAGGCGCGTTCAGGCGCTCGCCGACGCGCTGCAGCCCTACTGCCCGGGCGGCAGCAAGCGCTTCGCGCTGAATGATGATTTCAGGCTTGCGTTGACGCTGACACCGCCAGACCTCGACCATCGGGAAGAGATCGAAAGGGTGCTCCACAGCTTTCAAGACATCGTAGGCACCTACCGCGTACAGGAGCGCCTTCCCAGTGAAACTCCGCGGGAGCATCTTGCGAGCTGCGATTTCGCCAAGATCCAGCGTCTGATCGCGGAGGACTTGCAGAGCATCGCTGCCCTGGCGCGCGACGCCCAAGGCACCGATGCCGCCTACGCACTGGTCGTCTGGATGGACCCCGATCAGGGCGCCCTTCGCTATCGCGTGTGTTGCGGGGAGGCCTTTGCCGTGGCGCTAGAGACGGAGCAGCGTGGCGCATCGGCGAAGTACTACGAGGCCCCTGCGGACATCGAGCGTTTCCGCTACTTCGACTATGAGACCTTCTCCTACGATCCTTCCCGAGCGCTCAGCTCACTCCTGAATGCCAACTCGGAGCGCTCATATGCCCTTTACCGGCGCTACGGAGAGCCCTATCTGTCCGCTAAGGATACGGAGCACTTCGAGCTGATGACCCAGGCCTGCGCCGACGCCATCCACGAGGCCTCAGCGAGCGTCCGAGAGACGCTGCTCACCGATGACAATTTCGCCATCATGATCTCCTTCTACGATCAATCGGAAATGACCGAGTATCGCGGCGTTCGGCGCACCGTCGGTACAGCGCAGCTGCGCACGATCATGGGGCACTGCTACGGCGATCTGCTGGGCTAGCCAGGCCACTATTCGCGAGGTGAGGACGTGGATCCCGGTGGACAGCCGCTTGGCCACCTCCTCGGGCGGTCGCAGCTAGCCTCTTGCGACTCGCAGGAATAGCTGGCTGAGGCCCCATACCCAGATCACCGCCCCCACCAATCCCAGCACCGCGTAAGTCCCCCAACCACCCTCTCCGGCGGACACTAACCAGTAGATCTTGCTGCCGCAGTAAGGTGGGTACAGCGCGAAAAGAGCCTGCCAGGGTGTGGGTATGAACCAGGCTACCGTCGCTGCCAGCGGAAGCAGCCCTAGCAGCTTCATGTAGGCAAAGGCCTGCATCTTATCGTCCGCCAGGGTGGGCACGAGCAGCGCGAAGATCATCGCCCCTGGCGCCCCCACCGCCACCGCGATCAACAGTCCACCCGTATCTGGCACCCCCCAACCGATGATACCGGCCTCTATCGTGGCCAACATCACCGTGACTACGGTAGCGGCGCCACCTAACACGGCCAGGTACTGCTCGATGGGAATTGGCGTAACGAGCAGAGCCTTCACGGTGCTGTCCTCTCGGCTCTCCAGCAACAGCAGGCCTGCCACCATCCCACCCAATTGGGCGGACACCTGTACCAGCAGATGACTGGCGAGCAGGGGAATATACGGTGTGAAGTCGAAGTTCAGGCGCGTATCCAGCTCCTGCGTTAGCCACGGCAGAAACCAGCGCAGCCCCACGGTGAGGGCAATCACGTACGCCGTCATGCTGAGGAGAAACCGATCGCGGAGCACGCGCAGGCCGTCGAAGCGCAGCACTGCGAGCAGGGGCGTGATCGCTAACGGCGTGCTCACGATCGCGTACCGAGAGTCACGTGATGGCGAAAGCCGCGGCGCGCCCAGAGGATCGCGAGCCCGATACTCCCCACGGTGACCACCACCGAATATATCCATTGGCCAGGCGACAGCTCCCTCACGCTCGCCAGCATGAGCAACATAGGCCCCATCGAGGGAATGGCGTAATAGAGCGACGGCGGCCCCAGCTCTAAGACGTAGAACACGGGGAACTGCGTAACCATCCCCACCACCGCTGCACGAGGGAACAGAAACGCCAACAGGGAGTTGTGGCGAGCCACCAGCCCCAATCCAATGAAGGCGTACATGATGCCGAGACCTAAGACTCCGCCGGCCAACGGCAAGACCTCGAGCGACACGCCCCAGAAGGCAATGGTGTACATCAAGACAGCCTCCACCATGGAGAACGCCGTGAGCGTGAGCACCTTGGCCCCCATATACGCATCAGCCGTAAGCGGCGAGGCACGCAGGGCGAGGAGCGTGCCCGCGCTGCGGTCCATCAGTACTTGCGCGGCGCAGAACATAAACGTGGTACTGCTTAGGGCGAGCAGGTAGAGGCCGCTGAGCGCTTCGCCCGCATAACGCTCGGGTATGACGAGGCGTCCGAAGAGACCGAACAGCAAGGCGCCAACAACGCCGATGAGGTACAGCCCCGATCGTGCCTGGCGCACGATGTCTAGCCTTACGGTAGCGACGAAGCCGGCCATCAGACCAGGCGCCGCCCCGTCACGGCCACGAAGACCTCCTCCAGCGTCGCCTCCTGCGAGTGCACCGCGGCAAGCCCTGGTTGGCGCAGTGCCGCGGCGAAGGCATCGTCGTCCGCGAGGCCGTCGAGCGGGAAGCTGGCCTGCCCTGCGGGCGTGGCTACGTCGCCCTCCCAACGCACCAGCACATCGCGCCTGCCGTAGCGCTGGCGCAAGGCGGCAGGCGCGTCGATGGCGACGATCTGACCATCCAGGATGAAGGCGACCCGATCGCACACCTGATCCGCCGTGGTCATGTCGTGGGTGGTGAGCACCACCGTGACACCGCGCGCTTGCTGCTCAGCGATAAGCTCGCGGATGCGCACCGCGTTGACCGGATCAAGTCCAGCTGTAGGCTCGTCGAGAAACCACAGGGTGGGGCGGTGGAGTAGGCTACGGGCTACGTTGAGTCGATTCTTCATGCCCTTGGAGAATTCACCCACGCGCCTATCGGCGTGCGCCGCCAACCCCACTCGCTCCAATGCGTTGATCGCCGGCTCCGCCTGGCCGTCGTAGAGCGCGCGAAAGTACTCCAGATTTTCTCGAGCCGTGAGCTTCAAATAGTGATTTGGCTGCTCGAAGCTAACGCCTATCTGTCGGTACAGCTCCCCACCCCAGGCCGCGAGCGGTTGACCGAGCACGTCGACGGTTCCCTGGTAGCCACGCAGGTGGCCGATGAGGATATTGTGCGTGGTGGACTTGCCGGCACCGCTCGGCCCAAGGAAGCCGAAGACCTCGCCCCGGCGTACATCGAAGCGCAGGGCCCGAACAGCCGCGGTCTCGGCGCCGGCGTAGGTGTAGTGCAGTGCGTCGACGTGGATCACGTCCGGCGGTGGGGCGGTGCTCATGAGGCGATACGGCAGCGGTACGCCGCCCGGCTCACGCGTGGGGCTGCATCGTGCACAGACCAGACGCTACTCCTAGCCCAAGGCCGGATCAATAGGGCGCTACAGGGCCTGGCACCCGGGCGACTTCGCGTTCGTGCAGCGCCGCATCCGATCGACCTACCGCATCTCGTCACCATCACGTAGAGTTACGTTATGTAAGGTACTTTTCATGGAGGACTCCAGCGTGAAACGCCCCACCGCCGGACTCACCACCCTACTGTTTCTCCTCTTCCTCACCCTCTCGAACGCGCACGCCGTCGGCCCAGCGCGGGCACCTACATCGCCCACCCTAGGCAACCCCACTCTCCTGGCGGACTATGTCTTCACTCCGGATCCAGCGTACGCCTACAGCCTCACTGGCACCGAGGTGCTTCCTGGCGCCACGGTGTACACGCTGCTCATGGACTCGCTCACCTGGCGCAGCGACGAAGAAGTAGACCGCACCTTATGGACCCATGAGGTGGTGGTCATCGTCCCCGACGAGGTGCGCGCCAATACGGGGTTCCTGCTGATCAACGGCGGCAGCAATCCGGAGGACCCTGTGGATGAGGAGATCCTGCTCCTGGTGCTCCCCATCGCCACCTCCACGGGCACGGTGGTGAGCATCGTCTCGGAGATCCCCAATCAGCCGCTGAAGTTCCCGGACCAGGAGGCAGCGATCGACGAAGACACGCTCGTGGCCTACAGCTGGGATAAGGCCATGGTGACCGGCGAGGCTGCATGGGCCGCGTACTTCCCCATGACCAAGGCCGCCGTACGCGCGCTCGACACGGTGCAGGACTTCACGAGCACGCAACTCGACGGTATCGCCGTGGACGAGTTCGTGGTCACTGGCTTCTCCAAGCGCGGCGCCACCGCCTGGCTCACCGCCGCCGTGGACCCGCGCGTACGCGCCGTGGCGCCCGGCGTGTTCGATGTGCTCGACGTGCCCCTGCAGATCGAACGCCACTTTGGCGCCTATGGATTTTATTCATCCGCCATCGAAGACTACGAAAACTTCGAGATCGTACGCCGCGTGCGCTCACCGGAGGGGGAGTTCCTGGCCTCCATCGTCGATCCCCTCGCCTACCGCGACACGCTGACGGTGCCGAAGCTGCTGCTCAACTCCACGGGCGATCAGTTCTTCCTGCCGGACTCGGCCAACTTCTACCTCGACCAACTGCCAGGCGAGACCCTCGTGCGCCAATTCCCGAATACGGACCACGGCTTGGGCGGGGTCGAGTTCGAGCTGGTGGGCGATCTGCTCGGCTGGTACGGGGACATCCTCGCCGAGCGGCCGCGCCCGGCGCTGCAGTGGACGGAGCTTCGCCCGGGTGTGGTGACGCTTGCGAGCGAGCCGCTGCCGAAGCGCGTGACCCTCTGGCAAGCCACCAACAGCACCGCACGCGACTTCCGCCTGGAAGTGCTGGGTGAGCAGTGGACCAGCAGTGCGGTCACGGCCCTCGAAGACGGCACCTATCGCGTGCGCGTGCCGACGCCCGAGATGGGCTACACGGGGTTCCTCCTCGCCGTGGACTACGACCGCGAGGGCATTGGCGATCAAACCTACACCACGCCTGTGTTCGTCGCCCCGCAATCGTTGCCCTTCGACGTGGTCGATCCCATCGGCACGCCGCGGGGCGTGCTCTACTGGGCCTGCCAGGCGGCCGGCGCCAGCGCGTGTGACAACGTAGACTTCACGCCAGATGAGCTGGAGGCGCTACTGCCGGTGAGCGTCTTCGGTGAGTACATTTCGGACTTGGCTTCCCTGAGCGAGGTGCTCCTCACACTCTCCGAGGATCCGGCGGTGAAGGCACGGCGGGCGTGTGCGGCCACGCGCCTGAACATCGCCGCGGGGGAGCTTGGGTGGTATTCGTCTCTCGAACTTGGCCTGCTCGGCGGCGGCCCCCTTTGGCGCTTCTACGGGCGCGCGGAGGAGGCCTTCGAGACGGGCGCGAGCGCTCGCGCGGATCGCCTCTGCGACCGCATCAACCGCAGCACGGAGTGATGCATGATTGGCCTATAGGCGATTGGTGGGCTCACACTCAGCTGCGGGCTCGTCAGCAACGTCCCACAGCTCGCCCTCCCGATTCGCCGTAGCAGACCTTAGCGGCACGACGCCCGTCACGACAGCACGCACGCGATCTGCGAAGGCGCTGGGCAATCCTGCTACCGCGCAGCTCTAAGCGCCACCCATGATGCGAGTGCCCACGAGACGGCCAGGGGTGGCGGTGGCGAGGGATGCTCTCACGCGAGTCCTGAGCTCATCGATTGCTTTCCTCTGCGCTATGCTGCGCGACACGACACGGGGCGAACGAAGGGATCGGGAAGCGGCGCTGATGAATGAGCAAAGCAGCGAGGCTCAGGGCGGCCTGCGCGACGGGTGGCACGAGCAGCTCGCACCTGAGTTCGATAAGCAATACATGAGGGCGCTGCGCGAGTTTCTGCAAGCGCGCAAAGCTGAGGGCAAGACGGTGTATCCCCCGGGCCCTGAGATGTTCACCAGCTTCAACCTCACCCCCTTCGAATCGGTGCGCGTGGTGATCCTCGGCCAGGACCCGTACCACGGCCCTGGTCAGGCCCACGGGCTCAGCTTCTCAGTCAAGAAGGGCTGCGCCGTCCCGCCTTCGTTGAAGAACATTTACAAGGAACTACACGACGACCTCGGCGTGCCCATCCCATCCCACGGTCACCTGGAAGCGTGGGCCAAACAGGGCGTGCTGCTCCTCAACGCCGTCCTTACGGTCGAAGCGAGCAATGCGGGTGCCCATCAGGGAAAGGGCTGGGAGCCGTTTACGGACCGGGCTATCCAGGTGCTAGGCGCCGAGCGCGAGCATGTGGTGTTTATGCTCTGGGGCGGGTATGCGAAGAAGAAGGGGGCCTTGGTGAACGGTGAACGCCACCTGGTCCTGCACGCACCGCATCCCTCGCCGCTCTCGGCACACCGTGGGTTCTTAGGTTGCCGGCATTTCTCGCAAGCGAATGCTTATCTGCAGCGCCACGGCGTGGAGCCGATCGATTGGGCCTTGCCCCCGTGAGCGAGTGCCGCAGCCCTATGAAGGCTAGGGGCCGCAGCTGCTGCTACGGCCCCTGACGCTCAGACCCTTTAGTTAGCGTCGCCGGTCAGTTCCAAGACCCGCTAACGTTTACGCCGGAGTAGCTCGAGTAAGCCTGCACGCCAATGTGCCAGGTGCCAGCGGCTGGATTGGTGATCGTACACACCTCGTTGTTGCCCCAGCGATACGGCCGGCAGTCGTAGGTGAACAGATCCGGTGCGCTGCCGTACCGCAGGTACAAATCTGCATCGCCCGTCCCCCCCGACATGGTGACGTCGAGCGTGGTCATGCCCGCGGGCACCGTGAACGTATCCCGCACCCAGTCGGGTGCATTGGCTGCGATATTGGTGAGGTTGTACGAACCGCCTGTGCTGTAGTTGGCCACCAAGGTCACATTGCTGAAGCTCGCGTAAGCACGCACCATTACGTGATAAGTCCCCGTCTGCGGAGAGGCGAAGCTGCAGGTCTCCTCGTTGCCGATGAGGTAGGGGCGACAATCGTAGGCGCTCTGGGTAGGGGGGCTAGCGTAGCGCACGTAAAGATCCGCATCGCCCGAACCGCCGGAGATCTTGAACTCGAGGCTGCTAGCGCCTGCCGGCACCTGCAGGGTGAAGTACAGCTCGTCGTTCGTGTTCCCGCTAAGGCCCGTGACCGGCACGCCGTTCTCCAGTGCGGCCGGCCCGCCGTTGCCAAGGGAAGCCACTGCCGCCGCAGCGTCCGCGATGCCGGCGCCACACTCGCTGCACACGCCCGGGAAGGCCCGCGCCGTAGACTCGATGATGGACTCAACCGCATCCGGCGACAGGCTGCTGTCAGCGGAGATCAGCATAGCGGCCAAACCGGCCACGTGGGGCGCGGCCATGCTCGTGCCCTGATAGGACCGGTAGTTGTCGGTGACCGGGCCGTTGAGGCCCGAGTTGGACGTGGACAGCACACCATCGGCAGCGGTGAAGCGCACATCACCCCCTGGTGCCGCCACGTCTACCACCGCGCCGAAATTCGAGAAGTAGGAGCGACTTCCGGTCCGATCGGTGGACGCGACGACAATCACCCCTGAACAGTTGGCAGGCGTGGCGCCCGACGCATTGATCGCATCGTTACCGGCGGCCACGACAATGGTGGCGCCGATGGTGCGGGCCGTATCAATCGCGTTCTGCATCGTCGATGTGCAGGAACCGGGGCCCCCTAAGCTCATGTTGAGCACGTCCGCCGGGTTGGCGTTGGCGGGCACGCCCGCGACGGTGCCACCCGCCGACCAGAGGACGCCGTCGGCAATGTCTGAGGTGTAGCCACCACAGCGGCCCAGCACGCGAACCGGTACGACCTTGGCGTCGAAGGCCACGCCCGCCACCCCAGTGGCGTTGTTAGTGACGGCGGCCACCGTGCCGGCGACGTGCGTGCCGTGCCAGCTGCTGTCGCGGCGCCCTATCCAAGGGCGACAGACCCCAGCCTCGGAAGCATCGCCGGGGTCTGTGGCGTCCGCATCGCGGCCGTCTCCATCCACGGACACGAAGGTGTCACCGATGAAGTCGTAGCCCGGCAGGAGATTGGGCAGCAGGTCGGGATGGGGCAGGTAGCCCGTATCGATGACGGACACCACCGCCCCGGCCCCCGTGGTCGTATCCCAAGCAGTCGGTAGATTGAAACCACCCACTGCCTCGAAGTAGTGCCACTGCTGATTGTACGAGGGGTCGTTGGGGATCATCTGCGGTTGCAGCAACACGTCGGGCTCGACGTACTCCACGTTCGTGTCTGCGGCCACAGCGCCTAGCAGACGCTTAAGTTCGCCAGGGCGGCGCCACTTGGCGAGGCGATACACCTCGCCGCCGGTCGCTACGTCGCGGCGGTAGGTGACGTCCAGCCCGGAGAGGCTGGCGATCACCCGTGCCCGATCAGCCTTGGTACCACTGCCCATCGCTCGGCCCAGGGGGCTCATGCGGTTGGCAACACCGTCCCTGTACTTGACGATGATCTGGTTCGTCAGTCCCTCTGCTTGGTCGGCGGAAACGCCCGTTGTGCTTTGCGCAAACGCGGACAACGACAGGGCGAGCGGGGCGATCGTGGCGATCGCAAGCTGCTGTGCTAGGCGACTGGTCAGAATCGCTCCAAGTCTCTCGTGCTTGATCATGGGTTCCTCTTGGCGTAGACGGCCGTGTGACTGGCGGAGTGCTTGCAGATGAAACCACTGCGAGGTGGTGCGTCTGCAACGTGTTCAGCGAGTCATGGCGCAGGCACCGTTCGCCTTGTATCAACCGCTCGTCGGCTCACGGTCACGATGAATGGCATTTGCTAGTGCCGTCCGCACTGAGCAAAGCGCTTCGCGAGGATCATGAATTGTTACCGGTTGGCCCCTACTGAGAGGGAACTCGGTGAGAGGCTCGCAGGGGATGGGACAGATTCGCCTGAGGGGTGGAGAGAGTGGATTTGAGACTGTCGGGAGGGATCGTCCGGCGTCGGCTATGTCATGATCGACGAAAGACACCCAGTGCTCCGCTGCGCACCTCCACGGGAGGGGGACTCGATACCAACGGCGAGGTTATCAATCCAAACGATAGGTTTCGGCTGCCACATCTAAAAATAGGCAGCGTTTCTCATCTTCAGACAAGCTGCCCACTTCGTCGTCAACACACGATATCCAGGAGCGCGCGTCGATCGCTTGCGTGGCGACTGGCCAGTCTCCTCCGAACATCAAGCGCTGCGGGCCGAAGGACTGAAGGGCGGTCTGAATAAACGGCGATAGATCGCTCGCCTTCCAGCTCTGGTGGTCAGCCTCGGTCGCAACACCAGACAGTTTGCACACCACGTTCTCGCGCTCGGCGAGCGCACTCATTTGCCGCGCCCATGGCTGCAGCGCACCGTCGATGATTCGCGGCTTGCCGATGTGATCCAGTATGAACTGGACGTTTGGGCACGCATCAACGAGCGAGATCGCATCATCCATCTGCCAACCTAAAATGCAAATGTCGAACGACCAACCAAACCGTTCCAAAGCCTGCACGCCCTGGATGAACTTGGGCTGCACACAAAAGCCGGCCTGCGTCTCCCCTTGAATCAGGCGCCGAACACCTCGCATCTTGCTGAAGTCCTGCAAACGCTCGAGCAATGGAGCGATGGCATCGCCTGTCTCGACCGGTGCGTGGGCGACGTAGGCGGCGATGCGCGGATCCTGGAGGGCCACCTCATCGACCCAGGCAATCTCGTCGAGCGCATGACCCGGATCGATGTCGCATTCAACGAAGACCATCTTCGACACGTCGACGCCATCTACGGCTTCGTCATAGTCAGGCAGAAGGTAGGCCCGACCCAGGGTCTCGTGCCCGTTCAACCAACGATAGGGAAGGCGGCTTGGGTCCCAGATGTGTAGGTGAGAATCAACAATTGAAAAGTCGGGCATCTCTGCGTTCCTTGGTCAGTGAGCATGCCCACTGCTTGGAGGAAATGAAGCGCTCAGGCTCCCTCTTCACCAGTCCTGAAATCGAAACATGAGGTCAAGCCCGCATCCGCCACGACCACGCTGCCGGTCACGCCGGACGCCTTGGCCGATGCGAGAAATACGATCGTCTCTGCCACTTCCTCCGACGTCAGCAGTCGGCCCAGCGGATTGCGCTGCTCGCGGGTCGCCAGGAACTTCTCTGGGTCCGACGCCGTGGCGAGGTGCTTGCGGAAGAACGGCGTGTCAGTGACGCCCGGACACACGCAATTGGCGCGGATCCCATCGCGCGCATGGTCGATGGCGAGCGAGCGCGTCACCTGCAGGATGGCGCCCTTCGAGGTGGCGTAGGAGATCAGCCCCTGCTCGGCCATGTAGGAGTCGATACTGCCCACGGTCACGATGGCGCCGCCGCCGCGAGCGATCATGCCCGGCAGCAGCGACCGTGCGGCCAAGACCAGGCCGCGCACGTTCACCGAGTAGGTCTTGTCCCAGTGCTCGTCCTCGAGATCTAGGATGGTGCCCACCCGCAGGTAGGCAGCCGCCGTTACCAGCGCTGTCGCTTGCCAGCCACGCGAGGCCAGCCTGTCGGTGACGGCGTCCCAGGTGGTGGGATCGTCAACACTGCCCGTGACCCACGCGAGGTCGTCATGCTCATCACGCGGGTTCAAGTCGACCCCGAGCGTTTTGATCCCTTCTCGCAGAAACAAATCGACGGCTGCCCCGCCGATGCCCGAAGCACCTCCGGTTACCACCGCAACTTCCATACCCTGCCCTCCCTAACGGTGCGCGCTACAGCGCGTCGGCTTCGAACGCGTAGCTGAATGAAATCGGATTGCGCGGATCCAGTGCCACCGCGGTGGCAACGCCGCGAGCGTTGACCGGATTGTCTGCCACGCCTGCCCGAGTCCCCAGATCGAACACGCCGGCGAGCGGTTCCACGCCCAGACACATGTTCCGGCTGCTCCAGGGCGGTGCAGCGCGCCCGCGATTGCTGATCCAAAGCTGCAGCGAGGGCACGATGGACGCATCCCAAGTCAACGTGTAGGCCGCGCGGTCTTCTTGATTCGTGAGCCGAACCCAACCCTCTTCCATACCGCACAGCTGTAGGATCTCTTCGGTGTCGTGAGCGAAGGGCAATCGGTCGAAGGGGGCCGTTCCGCCCGCTGCGAGCGGGACCTCACCCAAGCTGTCGAAGAATCCGCCCGGCTGCGCGCGCGACACGCCTGCTTCCGGTCCCGCGGGGTGAATCGCACCGAAGGCGAACGCCGCCGGCTCCACCAGCAGATTACCCGGGATCTTGGGAAAGGCGAGATTGGGGTGGATGCCAATCGGTCGACGTCCCGCGCTGCGTGCGTGGATGTCGAGATCGAAGCTGAGCCTTGGCGCACTGGGGTCGCAGCGTACGCTGCGTTCGAGTCGCGCGATGATTGAGCTTTCCGGGTAGTCGACGCCGATGCGGATCATCGTGTCCGAGCGTTCCATCAGCTCCCACCTGCCGAGGCAGCAGGCGCCGTGCAGTAACTCGTCAGTTGCATCGAACAGACCTTCGCCACACTCAGGCTCGTAGGCCAGTGCTGCGCGCCAGTCCTGGGTCACGCTGTGCAGAGGATAGGTGCCACCGAAGGGGACACAGGGAAACTCGGAGCGCAGATTCTCCAGCAGCTCCGGCTCTAGCGACTCGCCATTGCCAAGCCAAGGTGCCTGGTAGAAGGGCGCAACACGGCGTCCTGCCCCAACTTTCAAGGTGACATCGGCCAGCATCCCGCCCTGCGCCAGAAGCTTGAGCGCGCCGAAGTCCCATTCCAGATTCCAGCTATCCATAGTGCCCCCCGTTCAAGCGCCCGATGCACGCCCGAGCAGTTCAGTAGTTGCCGTACTTGTCGTTCAGCACGTCGACGAAGTCCTTAGCATCCTGCAGGATGTTCCAAGCATCTTCGTTGAAGACCAGATCGATGACCCACCACTCCCCGACGTAGTTCGCGTTGTCACGCAGCGCGGGGACGATCTTGTCGAAGTCAATGTCGCCGGTGCCGAAAGCGTTGTGCATCGACGTGATGCCGGCATAGAGCGACCCGTCGTTGTCGATTAGGTGGACCAACCCGATCTTGTCCTTGCACATCTCGATGAACTCGAGTTGACCGCCAGGGAGCGTTTCTTTCTTTGTGTGTTGGAGGGCACCCAGCTCACTCATCTGGTAGACGCGGGAGCTGTCGAGCTCCAGTCGGAAATTCGGCTCACCGACGTCCTCCCAGAGCTTGACCACCTCGCTGGGGGTGTTGAACAGGAAGCCCGGTTCGAATTCCCAGACTATTTGCATGTCGTACTCTGCAGCCGACTGAGACACACGTTTAAAGGCGTCGACGGTGATGTCCCAGGCTCGCTGGTAGTCGCTATCGACCATGAAGGTCGGGGTAGCGCGAGTGTCCACCCTCAGGGTTTTGGTAAAGCCGCAGTCGTTCAAGAACCTGAGGTTCTCCTCGATCGTTTGCACCCATGTGTCTGGTTGGAACTGTATGATGATGCCGCCTACCACCCCGATCTTCGGGTTGTATTCGGAAACTTCCAAGCCGTAGTCAGCGATCTTCTTCGCCAGCGCCTTGCGCGACTCGAGGGTAGGATGACTCTCGGGATCGGCGTGATTGCCATCCAGACTGATGCCGTCGTAGCCGATCTCTGCGGCCTTCTTCAGGACATCATCGAGACCGACTGGGTTCTTGTCGTACGGTGTGAACTGGAAGCACCATGTGCCGAAAGAGATCTTGCGTTTCATTTCCATTCCCCCCAATGAGTTGTGTTGCAAGTTGTAGGGCAAGCGCCGAGCTGGTCGCTCGCGCGCCTGCGGTAGCGGGCCTCACGTTTCGATCCGAACAGATGCAGGCCTTCGATTGGCGCGCCAATCCGTCGCGCCGTGGCGGCGCCCACCGAGAGACTGAGCGAGATGCGTCACAGGCTGTACGGCCACGGCTTCGCAGGCGGCTCATGCAACTCAGGCAGCAGGCCATCAGGTTCGAATCCAAGCAAGCGTAGGTCTTCGTTGAGTGCGTCGATACGCTGCATCGTGGCAACATCCAAGGAGAAGTCGAACACGTCGATGTTCTCTTTGATTCTCGCGGGATTGGAAGACTTAGGAATTACCACGACACCGTTCTGCAGATGCCAACGAAGTACCACCTGAGAGACGGAACGGCCGAGAGTCTTTGCAATAGCCACGAGCTCGGCATTGTCAAAGACCTTGTTTTGGGCCATCGGTGACCAGGCCTCGACCCGGATGCCTTTGCCGTCGCAGTACGCGATCAGATCCTTGGTGCTCTTGAGCGGGTGCAGCTCGACCTGATTGACCATCGGCGTCACGCGCGCCGTCTCAGCAAGCTCCCTTAGATGGCTAATTTCGAAGTTGCTGACGCCGATCGCGCGCACTCGACCGTCTCTGTAGAGCTTCTCGAGCGCCCGCCAGGTGCTGGCCGACTTGCCCTTTACCGGCCAGTGCACGAGCAACAGATCGACGACGTCGAGGCCGAGCTTCCTGGCGCTCACGTCGAAAGAGTGCAGCGCCTCGTCAAACCCCTGCTCAGAGTTCCAGATCTTCGTCGTGACGAAGATATCGTCTCGTGGCACGCCGCAATCGGCGATGGCGCGGCCAAGGTCCTCTTCGTTCTGATAGAAGGATCCGGTGTCGATGGAACGGTAGCCTGCCTCGATCGCCGCCAAGGTGGCGTTGTAGGCCGCCTCTCCCTG
>JBCCWS010000042.1 GCA_039193195.1 Pseudomonadota bacterium | reverse complement strand
TTTTGTTTCGAATGATCCTCTGTGTAGACTCAATCACGAGGGTTATCTCCATGGTTTTGATTGAAAGTTCGCACTTCCATCAAAGTCGATAACCCTCACTTTTTTCAAGTCAGGTGTCAGATCAAGTCGGAACTAGCACACCTCAACCAGGCAACTGCAGAACAGTGGTCCCCAGATCTTGTGGCGGAACTCAGTCAACTCCTCGCGCGATTAAATGATGATCCGTGATGAAAACGGTAACGTTCCTCATCGCTCATCCGCTGAGCGTTGGGCTCGATCTTGTAGAGCAGCCCCATCCCACTGGGTCCAATTCACCAACCCACCAAGCTCAACCGACGCCGCCGAAGAGCCTCGGATACAGGGTGCCGCCGGAATGCCGTGCAATCCGACTGCTGTCGCTCTTCGCCTCGATCCTAAGCGTAACGGCAATACCTAAGTCCTCTCACCCGCTCTCGGTCAAGAGACCCATTTCGATATCCGATCAACGACCCGCAGTGCTTCGCCTGGACTACCTTCCACGACGTACTCCACTTCTCCGGCGCACAGCGAACCACAGTGGTACGCGTACGTTAAAATGAACCGCCCCGAGTCAATCTCCCGCACCCGATTGATCAGCAATGTCAACCGTGTCTTGCGCTTGCAACGCACAGTGTGTCCGATCGACCGCAGCTGCCTGCGCAGCCCCGTGCTGGACTTCCGGCCCAACACCCAGAGGCAGTATGGTTCCGGGCCACTATGCGCCTCACTCAATACAGCGACAACGAGCTCACGAAGAGGCCTTGACAGGGCTTGCGCTGCTAGCCGTTCCGAGTCCATGTGTTCCTGTAGATAGGCGTCAAGCTCCTGCTCGGACCCAAAGTCCTTGCACTCCCCAGGATCGTGCGGATCACACCATCGAACCGCTGCTTCCGCAGCCCCCGACGTAATCGACAGCATCAGAGCAACTCTGACGACTAGCGCGAGTCGCATTCCGGCCGCCTCTCGCTGAGCTGTGGGCGCTTGACGCTAGGGGCGCGTAGGCGTGGCCACCGTCGTGGCAGGGTCCAGTCACTGCGGCACTCCTCGCCACGCGGTACCCCCTCTGGCTTCCGAAGCGAACAGGAGCGCCGCTCTAGTCTCCAACAGCAAGTGTCCACCTAGTCGACTCCCCCGCGACTTCCAGTATGGTGATAGCTTCTCTGCCAACGCAGCAGGCCTGCTGGCCCTGCTTGCTCCCAGTGAACAAGCACCCCTCTGCGATCTCGATAGTCGCAACCAGCTTCGCTGGTGCATCCAACCAAACAGATCAAGAGCCACGTGCGGGCGCGCGACTACCGATTAGAGCTAACAGATGCTTGCCTAACAGGGATTGGCTTGCCGCCTCCACCTTCGATGAGCTGCGCTCGAAGGCGACCAGCCGGAGCGGGCGAAGAGAGAGCTCTCAAGCGTCATTCGCCAGCAGGCTTCGCACATGCTCATTGCTCAACCCCGCACCGAGCTTCCCATTCATATAGCGCCACGATACGTCATGGTGTTCCGCGTCATGAGAATCGATGCACTCCCTGGCCAGGACGATCTGGTAGTCTCGCTGATAGGCATCGACGACTGTGCTACGGATGCATGCGTGGGTATTAATGCCGGCGATCAGCAATCTGTTGGGACGCAGGCTACCGAGAAGTGCGTCAAGCCTGGTACCGTAGAACGCGCTGTATCGCTTCTTCACTACGATAGCATCACCATCCTCGGGCTTAAGCTCCGCCAGCAGCGCCGCACCCGGCGTGCCCATCACCACAATGGGGGTGCCCTTGGCGCGAAGGTCTAGTGGGGCGTCATGCAGATCGGCAGCGAACTCCTGCTTTACCCAAATCACTTGGCATTCAGCGGCCCGACAGATCCCCGCCAGCTCGTTTGTACGTTGAGTGAGCATCGACCGATGGTTTGCAAGCCGTTCATGCAGGAAGAAGTCCTCTTGCATGTCGACAACTAGAAGCACGCTGGCCAACACTAAGTCCTCGGATAGGGGAGCGCCTAGGCTTTGTGACACACCACTTCAATGTTGTGGCCATCTGGCCCGATAACAAACGCTGCGTAGTAAGTTCCACTATACTGCGTACGGATGCCCGGCGCGCCATTATCCTTTGCTCCGGCTTCCAGAGATGCCCGATAAAATTCATCAACTTGCTCGCGGTTTTGTGCAATGAACGCTAGATGAAGGTGTGTTGGTGTTTCCTCGGCCCGACGGATACACAGCGACGACTTGCCATCAGAGCTAAGCTCAATCCCGAGCGCCCCCTCGGAAACGACTTCTATGCCGATTGGCTCTAAGGCTCTTAGGAAAAACGCTTTACTCGCCTCATAGTCGGCCGTGCTAATGACCACGTGATCAAACACACTCACTCCAAGGATGCATGACAAACTCCACGGCTGATCCACGCACCTAGAGGCAACTGGATTCTCTTCCCGCGGCTCGCGCCAGAACGTGGTGGCGCTGCTCGAATGCTATGCGATCTTACTGTTGCACCTCACACCTGAGACTGCTGGGCAGCACTCGATACCGCTCCGCTTCCAATCGCTGGAAGCCACATCCGGGGTAATACCGAACCCTTACGCTGCCACCAACTGACACGCTTCAGAGCGCTCCGCCGCGTCTGCCAACCGACTCATCGAGCGACCTTCAAACGCAGCATTGGCATCCGCGCGAGAGTCAAGGCGCTCCCGAAAGAGGGAGAGCAGCTCTCGTTCGCTCCCACCGTGCTGACTGTGCACCTCGAAAACCGACATCAGCACGCACGTTGTCGTCTGGACAGTGAATCCCGCGACAGCATCGCTCGCCGCGGCCGGATCTAGTCCGCTCGACACCAGAGCGTTCACCCTAGCCCCCATCGGATCGTGCGTCGGGGGATCCAAGTTGCTCGCTAACACAGGCTCGCTTAGGAGTCGAGCAAGGGCATCGATGCCGCGATTTTCCCCTGCCGCTGCCACGAACGGCACGAGCCAAGGTGGCGGGAGGATCTTCATACGATGGTACTTCATGCGAACCCCGCAAATGATCATCTAGTCGAGCCGTCTAAGGTCTATGCACAGCGGCGCTTGAGGTGACACTCGGGGTGGCTACCGGGTCACGTGGCCATTGCTGCTCGTGCCTAGGTGCATCGCGGCGAACATACCCCCACCTAGAACTTCCACCACGGCTTGCGAGGGCAGTTCCCTCCCCGACTCCAGTTACCAAAGTCCTTGGCACACCCTTCGCCTCCGGGTTGGCGGTCGGAACCATTACTCCAAACGTAAAAATCCAGCTCGACATCGCACCCCTTCGGCCGTTCCAGGGAATACTCGTATGGCGCTCCCCACGGATCCAATGGCAGGCGCGCTACGTACGGGCGAATCGTCCCCTCAGGCGGCTCCACGAGCTCTCGCAAGTCCGCCGGGAACCTCCCATGGTCAATGATGAACAGGTTCACCGCGGATGCCAACGCATACACCTCTGCCTTGACGCTGATGACCCGTGAATCCGCCGCCAAGGCATTGGGGAGTAGCAGCGCAGCCAAGGTCACCAACGACACGAATCCCACCCTACAATGGGGCACAGTACGCATATCCTGCTATGACACCTAACACCTGCGATTGCGCCCGGCGCGCCGATCAACGAGACGACACGATACACTGTGCATCGGCTCGATCCGCTTTGTGTGTTCAGTAGTGCTAAACACGATCGCTACCCTCTCCAAAGCTCTCGCAAAGACTGTCCAGAAATGCCTCAACACCGCCGCGATCCTCAATCAGACGCTCAAAGTCGCTCCAGTCGGTGAAGGTCATATTGGGCACCCGCTGCTCAAGCACCCAAGCGCGAAGCTCCTCCCACTCGGCAACGCCAATGATCTCGGCGATTCGATCAACCTGAGTTCGCGTTTCTTCCGCCAACCGTTCCTGATGAGATTCGATCGCACGGGCCAGCCCCGGTACCGTTCGGTGTTCTTCCCGCCGCCGAGCGATGTCAGCCCAACCCATCGAATCGAATGCATCAACAGCCGCAACTGCGACGGACGCGTAGGCTTCTAGCTTAGGCAGCGAGCTCTCGGATACCCCGAAGCGCGCGACCCGCGCCAATACGTCAAACTCACTCCCGCAGCGAGTCAAGTCCCTGAGTATGCTGAACACCGCACGATGCAGTATTGCCTCGGGACTGTCTGCTCCGCTAATGACTCTCAGGTATTGGGGAACTTCGGTCACCCTCAGCCCCGACGCTCGAAGAGCTGAGTAGCTACTCGAGTCATAACAAGCCGCCTAACCGCACAAGTTCTGCTGCGCTTGACGCTGACGCCGCGCCAGCGGCAGCCGGCGTGGTAACAGGGTCAAGCGACTGCAGCAATGATGGTTGGGCGGCGCCTGCGGCGAGGTCAACGGACCAAACTCCAGGAGCGAGGGTGCCTCGCCCCAAACCGCGTACCGACCACCGCACCGATGTACACACAGATGAGCGAGGCTCCGAAGGGCCATATGTTTCTCGCCACAAGCTCTCTCATCTCAACGGGGTCCCCCGGACCAGCGATCGAATGCAGCAATCCGAAGATCACAACGTAGATCAGAGTGTCCACAGCCAGCGCCACCACGGGAAAACCCTTTCCACCAATGAATCCCCCAAGCAGGCCACTGACGAAAGCCGTCAGCGCGGCCCAGGTCACGGCTGCGGGTCCTCCGTAGAAGAACAACGCCGGGTCTACAGTCCACTTCGGACGAGGCATAAGACCAAGCAGCGCCGAAGCCAGAAACATCGCCCCGAGCCCACGCAATAGCCGTTGAAACTCGTTCATCTCGTCTCCGTGACGCCTAACACCTACGGTGAGCTGCACTTGACCGCGACCGCCCGGAGGGGTAGCGAAGGGATAGAGCTGTCAAGTGTCGAACTCAACCGCTCATTTGTTAGGCGTCATCTTCGCTCCCTAGCTGGAACAGCGCTTGCTTCTCCCACCGCAGCTGCCCCAACTCGGAGCGACTACAGAACTCATCTGGGGATCGGAGCATCGCCGACCCCGGCCTATGCTCCCCTACATACCAGAGCGCACCACTGGCCAAGCCGAACAGGAGGTGCACCCCCTCAAGCGTATTCCCCTTATCGTCGCTGATCTGCGGCAGCTTCACGAGCAAATACGGAGGCAGAACGCGGTTAGTCTCCGCTACCAAAGCCTCGATGCTCCATTGCACGCCACGGGGGAGAGCGAAGAGCCGCGAGATGCAGACAGGCAATTCGTTGCGGCGTCCAGAAAGCGTTACCGCGACCTTCGGGTAAGGGGAGTCCCCTGACGGTGAAACATCAAGACTCGCTGGTCGATACTGGATTGGCAGATCCGGGAGCACCGCCGTCAGATCGATTTCGTCGGCGCCTCCCTGAGCGGCGGCGAGGAAAAAAGCAACAGCCAAGAGGAAAGCAACGCGAAATTTCATAAGAAGCCGCCTATCGACGATGCACAGTGGCGCTTGAAGCCGACGCCGCGTCGGCGGGAGCCGCCGTGGTGACGGGGTCCAGCAACCACTGCTGTGATGGAATGGACTCCTCCCACCGATTTTCGGCATCAATGTGCCAAGCTAGTGCTGTTGAATTCACGAGCTGTACGCCAGGAGGAGCCCAAGTGCAGAAGCTTACGACGATCGCCGTAGACACCGCAAAGCTCGTATTCGAAATCGTCATCGATACAAAGCCAAAGCGCAGGTCGATGCGCCTGTCTCGGGATGAATTCCAGTCGTTCATCGTCTCTCATGAGAGGTCCCGCTTCGTCCTCGAAGCCTGTGGCGGCGCGCACCACTGGGCGCGCCTGATGGCCGCGCACGGCCACAACGTTCGGATGCTCCCCGCCCTCTACATCCGTCCCTATCGGCGCCGCAACAAAGCCGATCGTGCCGATTGCCTAGCGATGCTCGAAGCCGATAAGAATGCAGCGATCCTGTCCGTCCCGACTAAGCCGGTCGACGCACAAGCGTTACAAGCACTTCACCGCGCCGATTCCAATATCTACGACTCCGCACGCACAAACCGAGTACCGTCACAACGGTAACGCACCAGAACATGTTCCTCGCTTCCGAGGCGATGACTGTAGGAGATCACTGGAACTCCGGATGCGTTCCGAGCCACATCGAATGTCGGATGGGCGTTAAAGGCGCCAAGGTAGCGAAAACCTTGCTCTAGCGGTTCGAATACGTAGATTGATTTAGCCGCGTTTCCGACGCCTCGAATCTCAAGACGCTCAGCCACACCATCGAGATCAAGATCTTTCAGAGCACTATCGGACTCAACCGGTCGCTCAGGATCAGGGCGACGCCCGTTTACAGCAGTGAAGCAGCGGTCCGCCCAGCCACCCGGATCAAGCACCGGCACCTCAAGCGC
Source organism: Pseudomonadota bacterium (assembly GCA_039193195.1). Taxonomy (NCBI): domain Bacteria; kingdom Pseudomonadati; phylum Pseudomonadota; species Pseudomonadota bacterium. The sequence continues at coordinate 46,455 of JBCCWS010000042.1, read as the reverse complement.
GTGCCTCGGACACTCGGTACTCGCTAGCGAATCTGTCGCCGCGACCAGCAAAAGAAGTACTGTGATACCCCGCCTCATGGGCCGCCTAAACGCTCTAGCACAGATGCGCTTGAGGCGAGGGCCGCTCCGGCGAGGGCCGCTCCGGCGACGGCCGGAGTGGTGCTCGGGTCAAGCGCCACTCACCCGCTTCAGCGTGGTGCGCATATCCGCACGGTGAAGGAACAACTGGGCCACCGCTGCGTACGGACTAAGCAGATCTACACCCACGTGGTAGACCGCGGGGCGATCAACGTCCGCTCGCCGCTCTCAGATCTCCCGCCGAGCGAGCGTCCGACCGATGCCCTACGCTCCTACGCGACCACTCCGACGCCCTCGCAGCCGCCCCAGAAGAACGCGACGCGGGTGGCCTTACCCACCGAGGCGACGCCCACCGACACGACGCATACGAGCAACGCACTCACGGACCCTACGCCCATAGACAGCTCCCCTACCCTGCTACGGAGACTGCTGGGTCAGCTGGAAGATCTACTGAACCGGAAGTCCGGCGACTGACCCGACCATTAGCACTCGATGACGTTCACAGCGAGGCCACCGAGGGAGGTTTCCTTGTATCGATGGGACATATCCTCGCCGGTCTGGCGCATCGTGGCGATCACCTGATCAAGGGAAACCTTTTGCACGCCGTCGCCGTGCATGGCCATGCGCGTGGCGTTGATCGCCTTGACGGCGCCCATGGCATTGCGCTCGATGCACGGGATCTGCACGAGGCCGGCGATGGGGTCGCAGGTGAGCCCTAGGTTGTGTTCCATGCCGATCTCGGCGGCGTTCTCGATGTGCGTGTTAGAACCGCCCTTGGCGGCGACAAGGCCGGCAGCGGCCATGGAGCAGGCGACGCCTACCTCGCCCTGACAGCCCATTTCGGCGCCGGAGATAGAGGCGTTCATCTTGTACAGCATGCCGATCGTGCCGGCGACTAAGAGGAAGCGACGCACGCCTTCGATGTCGGCGCCGTCGACGAACTGCCAGTAGTAGTGCAGCACGGCGGGCACGATGCCGGCAGCGCCGTTGGTGGGCGAGGTCACTACCTTGCCGCCGGCGGCGTTCTCCTCATTCACCGCCATGGCGAACACGTTGACCCAGTCGGACTTGTCGGCGTCGCCTTTGAGTAGGCGCGCGGCGAGCTTGGCGGCGCGGCGTCGCACAGCCAAGGAGCCGGGTAGCACGTCCTCCCGCGACATGCCCCGCTGCACGCAGTTCTGCATCACCTGCCAGATCTGATCAAGGCCTTTGTTGACCTGATCCTCCGTACGCCAAGCGGTTTCATTCACCATGGCGAGCTGATCGAGGCGCAGGCCGTCGGCCTCGGCGAGGTTAAGCAATTCGCTGGCGCTGTGGAAGGGGTATTTGATCTGGACCGTGTGGCCCACTACCTGCTCTAGGGAAGCTTCTCCGCGCGTGATGAAGCCGCCGCCGATCGAGTAGTACTCCTCGCTGCGCAGGGTCTGGCGCTCTGCGCTGAAGGCGACGAAGCGCATGCCGTTGGGGTGGCGTGGGAGTTGCTCGCTGCCTATGAAGACGAGGTCGTTGGCCTCTTCGAAGGCGATGTCGCGCTCCCCAGCTAGACGCAGGCACTTGTCCCCGCGGATACGTGCCAAGACAGGTTCGATCGTGTCAGGGTCGATCGTAGCGGGGGCGGCGCCTTCTAGGCCGAGAAGCACCGCGCGATCGGTACAGTGACCACGGCCCGTGAGCGCTAGGGATCCGAAGAGCAGCACTTCTACCCGATTGACGTCGCCCAGCAGGCCGTCCGCCAGCAAGCCCGAGGCGAACTCCCTGGCTGCGTTCATCGGGCCCATCGTGTGCGAACTGGAGGGGCCTATGCCGATCTTGAAGATATCGAAAACGCTGATGCTCACGGCGCGAACTCCCCTGTCTGCCGACTCAGCCGATCGAACGTCGCCGGCGTGCGCGAGGGCCTCGCGCTCGCGACGCCGTTCTACTCTACTCTGCGTTCAAGGAGAGCAGGCTCGCGTTGCCGCCCACGGCGGCGGTATTAATGGTGACCGTATGTTCGTGTGCGAAGCGGTGCAGGTAGTGCGGACCGCCGGCCTTCGGACCGGTGCCGGAGAGGCCGCGACCACCAAAGGGCTGCACGCCCACCACTGCGCCCACCATGTTGCGGTTCACGTACACGTTGCCAGCGCGCACGCGACTGGCGACGTACTCACCCATCCCGTCGATGCGCGAGTGCACGCCTAGCGTGAGGCCATAACCGGTGCCGTTGAGGGAATCAAGCACCGTATCGAGCTTGCCGGACTCATAGGTCAGCACGTGGAGCACGGGGCCAAACACCTCTCGCTCTAGCTCGTCGATGCTCTCGATTTGCAGCGCGGCGGGGCCGACGTAGTGACCGTGCTCCACGGCGGCGCCCGGACGACGACGGAACAGCACCCGCCGGGCGGCGGCGAAGCGATCGATGTGCCCGCACAGCATCTGCTGCGCACTGCGATCGATGGCGGGGCCGACGTCGGTGGAGAGCAGGCCGGGGTCGCCGATCACGAGTTGCTGCGTATAGCCCTCGAGCAGCTCGAGCACGCGCGGGGCGATCTCCTTCTGCAGGGCGAGCACGCGCAGGGCGGAACAGCGCTGGCCGGCGCTGTTGAAGGCCGACTGCACCACGTCGAGCACCACCTGCTCGGGTAGGGCAGAGCTGTCGACGAGCATGCCGTTCTGGCCGCCGGTCTCGGCGATCAGTGCGGCGATGGGGGCGTTGCGCGCGGCGAGCGCGCGGGAGATGCCCCAGGCGGTCTGCGTGGACCCTGTAAAGGCGACGCCGTCCACGCGCGGATCCTGCGTGAGGCGCGCGCCGACCACCCTGCCCTCACCTGGCAGGAACGCGAGTACGGCGTGAGGAACGCCGCAGTCGTACATCAGCTCCGTGGCGCGGGCCGCGACCAGCGAGGTGGACTCCGCGGGTTTGGCGATGACCGCGTTGCCCGCCGCGAGGGCTGCCGCCACCTGGCCGGTGAAGATCGCCAAGGGGAAGTTCCACGGGCTGATGCAAACGAACACACCACGGCCCTGCAGCTGCAGCGTGTTCTTCTCGCCGGTGGGGCCAGGCAGAACCGTGGGCGCGGCGAACTCGCGCCGGGCCTGGGCCGCGTAGAAGCGAAGAAAATCGATCGCCTCGCGCCACTCGGCGATTGCGTCGGGGATGGTCTTGCCGGCCTCGCGCACGCACAGGGCGAGGAGCTCACCGCGATGCTCGACGAACGCGTCGGCCACCCGCTCGAGAATCGCAGCACGCTCCTCGGCGGGGGTGCGGTCCCATTCGGGATGCGCGCGGTAGGCCGCCTCGAGCGCGCGATCGGCGCCGGCGTCGTCGGCGAAGTGCACCTGGCCGATCACTCGCCGAGCATCGCTGGGATCGGTCGAGTCCACTTCGCGGGTGCCCACGGCCTGGCCGTCTACCAGCGCCGGCGCTTGGCGCGAGCGCCCATCCATCGCGGCGCTCATCTCTTGCGCCAGACGGCCGAGCTCCTCGGGGTCGTGCAGGTTGATACCGGGCGCGTTGCGCCGATCGGGGAACATGGCTTCGGGCAGGTGGATCCGCGGATGGGGAATCGTGCGCGCGGCCTCGATCACGTCGACGGGCTCCGCGATGATCTCATCCACCGGCGCCTGCTCGTCCACGATGCGGTTGACGAAGGAGGTGTTGGCGCCATTCTCGAGCAGGCGTCGCACCAGGTAGGGCAACAGATCGGCGTGACTGCCGACGGGCGCGTACACGCGGCACGGCACGTTCAACTGATCCTCGCCGATCACCTCCTGGTACAGCTCCTCGCCCATGCCGTGCAGGCGCTGGAACTCGTAGCCGTAAGCGGGCGCGCCCGGGCGCGCCTTGGCGATGCAGTAGATGCTGGCGAGCGTGTGGGCGTTGTGCGTGGCGAACTGCGGGTAGAGGTGCGGGCTCTTTAGGAGCAGGCGCCGTGCGCAGGCTAGGTAACTGATGTCCGTCGAGGCCTTGCGCGTGAACACGGGGTAACCGTCGAGGCCTCGCTCCTGCGCACGCTTGATCTCCGTATCCCAGTAGGCGCCCTTGACCAGTCGCACGGGGATCAGCCGGCCCTGCGAGGCCGCCAGAGCCTCCAGCCAGCCGACGCCCTTCAGCGCCCGCTTCTGATAGGCCTGCAGGGCAAGGCCGAAGCCGTTCCACCCGTTCAACGACGGCTCGCGGAAGACCCGTTCGAACACCTCGAGCTGCAGCTCCAGCCGCTCGGCCTCCTCCGCATCGATGCACAGGCCAATGCCGCCCTCGCAGGCCTGCTCGGCGAGGGACTGCACCCGCGGCGTGAGCTCCGCGAGCACGCGCTCTCGCTGGGCCAGCTCGAGGCGCGGGTGCAGGGCAGATAGCTTGACGGAAATGCTAGGTGCGGTGATCTCGCTCTGCCCGGTTTCCTTGGCCTGACCGATCGCCTCGATGGCGCTGGCGTAGGCGTCGAAGTAGCGGCTTGCGTCCTCGGCGGTGAGGGCGGCTTCGCCGAGCATGTCGTAGGAGTAGCGATAGGCGGCGTTGTCGCGGCCGCGGGCGCGCTTAAGCGCATCGCCGATCGTGCGGCCCATCACGAACTCGTGGCCCATGATGCGCATCGCCTGGCGCATGGCCTGGCGCACCACGGGCTCGCCGACACGGCCGGCCAGGCGCGTGATCAGCTGGCGCGGCTCGCGCACCACGGCATCCGTGTCCGAGCCGAGCAGGCGCCCCGTGAACATCAGACCCCAGGTGGAGACGTTGACGAAGGTGGAGCTCTCCCCGTCCAGGTGCCCGGCCCAGTTGCCGGCACCGATCTTCTCGGCGATGAGCTTGTCCGCCGTGTCGGCGTCGGGAATGCGCAGCAGCGCCTCGGCGATGCACATAAGGAGGATGCCTTCCTGCGAGGAGAGGTCGTACTCCTGCAGGAAGGCGTCGATGCCGCCGTAGGATCCCCGCGTGCGACGCACCGCCTCCACCAGGCGCATGGCGATCTCGCGCACCTCTCGGCGCAGCCCGTCCTCCGGGCGTGCGAGGGCGACCAGGGCCTGCACGGACGCTGTCTCATCCGCCAGATACTCGCCGCGCAGCGCCTCGTGCACGCTCGGCCAGGGGCGGGCATTGGCGCAGAGCACGAGCGGCGTCGGGGCCGTCGGCGTCAGGGGATCGTGGGTTGCCATAGTCATCTCCGTTCCACCTCTTGGGCGTGCTCACACTGCGCGGCAGGGTGCGCCGTGGAGCAGACGCGGATTGTACAGGAGAAGCGCGCTCAGCCCGCCTCGTAGAGGGGGGCGCAGGTGGCCTGAATCAGCGCGCAGGAATGGCCAGGCTGGTGCCGATGCGGGGCGCCACGCGGGCCTTGCGATCGAGATGGTCACGCACGGCCCGATAGTCCGAAAGGATAGTGTCGTGATCGAAGGCGAGCGGCGGTGGCGCGTCCGCGGCGAAGGCGCACGCGATGGCCGCATCGTCGCCCCCGAGGGGCTCTCCGTGGGCCGTGCCCACGTACACCACTCCGATCGTGTGCCCCCGCGCGTCGCGAGCGGGCGAGGAGTAAAGACCCAGCAATGCGTGCAGACGCACCTCGAGACCGGTCTCCTCGAGCATCTCGCGCCGAGCCGCCTCCTCGAGCGTTTCCCCCACGTCGACGAACCCTCCCGGCAGCGCCCAGCCCGGCGGCGCGTGGGCGCGCTCGATCAGCACGATGGGGACATCGGGTCGGTCCACGAGTTCGATCACCACGTCCACGGCAATCTCCGGTGTTCGCGGTCTCGGCATGGCGGCCTATTCGGGCGGCGTATCGCCGCCGCGGCGGATGCGAGCGAGCTGACGACGCTCTTTCTTATCGGGCCTGCGCTGCGGTGCCGCCACGAGCTGGCGGGCGAGGTGCCGTTGCGCCGCTTCGCGCTCCCGGCGCTCACGACTCTCGTCGGTCTCCCTGTAGAGCTTGGCTGCGTCCGTCGCACTCCCACGTCGCTCGCTGATCGCCTCCACCACCACTTCCATCATGGTCGAGCCGCGCGAGATCATCACCCGGTCGCCCACCTTCACTGGGCGAGAGGACTTCACTCGTTCGCGCTCCACGTGCACGCGCCCCCCACTCACCGCTTCACTGGCCAGGGAGCGGGTCTTGAAGAATCGAGCGGCCCAGAGCCATTTGTCGATGCGCAGGCGTGCATCTTCCTGCGGCTTCGCCTCGTCAGCCATGGGGGCACCGTAGCGCGCCGCGGCCGGAAGTCAAAACGCGCGGGAGGCTCTACCAGACGTTTAGCAAGCGCTCCACGTTGCCCTCTTGCGGCAGGCAAGCGGAGTAGTCCGCCTCCCAGTCCACCTCGCTGGCGGGCACGGGATGACAAAACAGGTAGCCCTGAGCGAAGCGCACGCCGGCATCGGCCAGGTACGCTGCCACCGTCTCGTCCTCCACCCCCTCGGCCACCACCTGCACGCCCAGCCCCTGGGCCAGGCCGATCACCGAGCGGATTACCGCTTGCCGGGCCTCCGCGGTCAGCCCTGCTCCGCTGATGAAGGAACGGTCGATCTTGAGGTAGTCGAGCGGCATCCTCACTAGCTGTCCGAGGGAGGAGTACCCCGTCCCCACATCGTCGATCGCCACCTGCACTCCCAGCTCTCGCACCCGAGCCAGCGCGTTCCAGGCCCGTTCGCGCTCCTGCATCAGCACTGCCTCCGTGACTTCCAGCAGCAGGGCGTCGCCGCCGAGATCGAACTGTGCCAGCGTGTCGCTCACGCGTGCGGCAACATCCTGACGCAGAAGCTGGCGAACGCTCACGTTCACCGCCACCCGCACGCCCTCTCGCCCCTCGTCACGCCAGGCGCGTACCTGACGCAGCGCTTCGGTCAGCACCCATTCGCCGATCGGCAAGATCAGGTCCGACTGCTCGGCCACGGGGATGAACGTGTTTGGCGACACACCGCCCAGCGTAGGATGCTGCCAGCGCAGCAGCGCCTCGACGCTTTGCGCGCTCTGCTTCGGCAGATTCACCACAGGCTGGTAGGCGAGGGATAGCTGACCGCGCGCGAGCGCGTGCGTAAGCTCCGCCTCGATTGCGGCGCGCTGGTCCATGCGTTGCTCATCGTTGTCACGGCTGAAGCACACGAGGTGCCGATGGCCCTCACGCCGCGCTTCGCGCAGAGCCTTCTCCGCGCCGCGCACGAGCGCATCGGCATCGTCCGCGTGATCGGGATAGAGCGCAAACCCGCCATGGACATCCGGCGCGTAGCGTTCTCCGTCTACCTCGCAGGGCACGTCGAGGCAGTCCATTATGCGTTTACCTAGGAGTGTCGCTTGGTCCAGATCGGTCACGCGCCGCGCCAACAGGACGAGTTCGTCACTCACCAGAGCGCAGGCCAGATCGTCGCCGCGCACCCGCTCGGCCAAGCGCTGCTGGGCACCGCTCAGCACCTCACGCCAGCGCTCACCCGCGCCGTCATCGCCGTGGGCCCAGCCAGGTCGCTCCAGGGTGAAGAAGTAGAGCACCGAAGGCCCCTCTCCGGGGGCTCGGCGCGTACCGACGTCAAGGGCGCGTTCCAGCTTGGTGCGAAGCTCGCGCCGTCCCACCAGCGCCAGGGCAGGTACCTCGCGCATCTGGGTCAGGGCTGCCGAGGTGACCGCCACGACCGCGCGCAGCATGCGCAGCAGGGTGAGCCCGGCGACCACCAGCACGGCGGCCCCGAGGACGAGGATCGTGGAGAGCAGCGAGGTGAGTGCCACCTGGTAGGCGCCCGCTAGCGCCGCGTCGTAGCGTCGCGTCAAGGCGCCGATCAAGGCCGCCTGAGCGCTGATTGCCGCTACGTATCGCGGCTCCAAGGTGCCGAGCGCAACGTCGCCGGTGGGCAACGAGCGAAGCTGAGCGATCAGCGCCTCAGCGGCGCTGGCCCGCTCGCTACACAGGCCATTGAGTACGCGTCCCTGTCCCTGCGGGGCAAGCAGGACCCGCGTCGTGGGCGAGAGCGCAGCGAGACACTTGCTAGCCTCGCGCTCCACCTCACGCAGCACCCCGCTCAGCTCCTCCACGCGAAGCGCTTGCACTTGGCCAGGCATCATCGCCTCTTGAAGCGCCACCACGGCTTGGGTGGGACGCTGGGCGGCGAGCGCCCGGGCCCCGTCGCTGCTCACCTGCACCAGTGCCAGGGCGCACACGGCGCTTAACGCAAAGGCGATAATCATGATCGTAAGCAGGCTGCGGGACGGCATAGGTGACCTCGACGCTCGCTATCCTCGTAAAGCGGCCACCGTGCGCTCTTCTCGCCGCCCCTGCTTGCGACTACGTCAAGGACCCGACAGGCGTCAGCACCGAGATGAGCGTCACCGAGACGCCCATCACACTCTTGCGGGTTCTCCCCCTACGAGCCAGCGTCTAGGATCTCCAGGAAGACCGCCTCGGCAGCGTCACCGCCGACTAGACGTAATCGCTCCACCAAGAGGGCTCGCTCCCGCGTATCGTCGGCCCGGCGATACAGGCTGACGAGCGTGTCACCATCGTCCATAGACACGAGCGTGTCGGCGATAACCTGCTGCACCGACGGCGACCCGCGGTAGCGAATGAAGAGATCGTCCAGGGCCTGCGCCGTCTCTGCCGTGTTGCCAACCACGGCCAAGGCCCGCACGGCCCGCTTGACCACACCCGGGTCGTCACTACCCAAGGCGATGTCGACCAGCATCTGCGTGTCCCCAGCCAGAGCGAAGCCGTCGAGGATGGCCGCTTGCACGCGCGGCGACTCCTCGTCGCGATAGAGCGTGCGCAGCTCATCGAGGGCACTGAGCATGCCCAGATGGCGAACCACGTGGGCCCGCAGGTCAGCCGAGGGCTCTCGCGAGTACACCGCGAGCAACCCATCCACATCTTCACTCAGCATCAAGCCTTCGATCGCCGCACGGCGCAACTGAACGTCGTCCAGCTCCTCGTAGACGCTCAGCAAGGCACGTGCCCCCGCTTCCGGCCCGTCGGACAGGCCCAGCAAGCGCAAGGCCTCGCGTTGTAGCTCCTCATCGTCGGCGCTGCGCACTGCCTCGAGGAGAATCTCAGCCGTATCGGGGTGATCCGTGCGGCTGAGCAGCGTTAGCGCCTGGCGACGCGCAGGAGAACTGCTATCGCCCGTAATGAACTCCCTTAGGTAGTTCACCGCTCGATCAGGGTTGGTTTCCATCAACCCGTCGAGCGCCAGCAGTTGCAGCTCCTCCTCTACGCTGATGCTCTGCTCCTCCTCCCAGGCTTCCTCCCAGCTCTCTTCGAAGCTCTCGATAGCCTCGGCGAGCACCTGCTCGATCTCCGTGCCGATGTTCATGCTGGCAAGCTCGTTCATCACCTCGTCGAAGGCCTCGCCCAGGCCGAGATTTCGAAGCACTTCAGACGGCGCCTCGGGGGGCTTCGGCGGCTTCGGCGGCGCCTGCACATCGCCGGACTTACGCGCCAGCTCCACCCGCAACGCCAGGGCGTCATCGAAGAAGACATCGCGCGGGAAGCGCCGGAAGAAATCGCTCAGGGACTCGAGCGCATCGCTGATGCGACCACTCTCCGCATCCACGTACGCGAGCCAGTAAAGAGGCGCTCCCGAGCTCAGCTCTTCCGACTCACTCAGGGCGCGGAATCGCTCCCGTGCCACCTCCAGACGGCCCTCGTCCAGGGCTCGCCGCGCATCGCGCAGGGCTTCGTCAAAGGCCTGCCGGCGCTCACGCTCGGCGCGTGCTTCTTCGCGCACGCGATCTCGCTCCTCACGCGCCCGTTCGCGAGCCTGACGCGCCTCCTCGCGAGCCAGCTCGCGCACCTCGCGTTGGATCTCGGCCCGCTCATCCTGCAGCACGTTGCTCTGCGGGTCGGGTTGCGCGTGCAGCGCCGTCAGTGGCAGTGCACCCACGTTCAAGGCGACGGCGACCGCAAACGCTCGGGTCCATCCCAGGGTCTTCATGATGCTTCCTCCTGCGAGAATTCGATGGGTGAGAGGGCACGCGCGCCGTCCGCTTGCTGCGCCCGCACGCGCGGCAGCAGCTCGCGCGTCGCAATGCTCTCTCGCAGTGCGTCCACGTACTGCGGCGACGCGCCACCTCGACCATTGGCCAAATCGATTAGAATAGGTTCCAAGTCACCTAGCAGATTGCTAAGCCGCTCCTGGCCCGCCCGCTCGGCAGCAAAGCGATACAACCGGTTCGCTGTGAGCAGCGTGCGCGCCCATTGGCGCTCGGCCTCCAGGGCCTCGTCAGTCATGCCCAGCGTGCCCCCTAGGGCACTCGCCTGCAGAGCCGACGCATTAGAGACATCCACCAACAAGCGCTCACTCGCCCCTAGGTGGCGTTGTACCTGGGCGAGCAAGACCCGCTCGCGCACCTGCGGATCGACGCTGGGAGCGCTCGAGGCGCTCTCCGGTGAAGCCGTGGCCACCGCCCCGGAAGGCGCCCGAAGGGCGCTGCGCTGGCCTGCTTGGAAGGACACTGTGGCCACGGCCACGAGCAGGCTCGCGGCGAGCGCCATCCATAGCGCCTGGCGCGGCGCTTCCGTGCCGGCTGGGGGCACGTAGGTGGCAGCCTCGCTCGGCGCAGGTGCCGACGTCGGCGGTAGCTTGGCCGCGACGCTGTCCCATGCACGGCTCGCGATGTCCTCGGGTACCTGTGCGCGATCGTGCGACTCCCAGCGCTGCTCAACCGTGCCGAGATCGGCGCAGAGGGCGTCGTAGCGCGCCCGCAGACCCGGATCGAGCAGCTGCGCGCGCACCTGCTGTCTACGCTCCGGCGGGAGTTCATCGTAAAAGTAGAGAATGAGATCGTCGTCCATTGCGGGACCGTTTGGATTAGGTTGATCAGGCATGGCTCGCCAACTCCTGGTGGTCCGCGAGCGAGACGCGGAGCTTACGCACTGCGCGCAACACCGCTTGCTTGACCGAGCTCTCGCTGACAGCCAGCTGTTCAGCCACCTCGCGCACGGCCATCTGCTCGAAGTGGCGAAGCACGAAGGCGAGGCGTTCCAGGCCAGAGAGCTGGTGCAGGGCCCGCGCCGTCGCCTCACCGGCGAGCTCGCTCGCCGCCTCACGCTCAGGGTCCGCCACCCCCTCAGCCGCCACCGTGTCCAAGGGGTCGAGCGCTACGCTGTCGGCCACCGGTATCGGTTGCGCGCGCCGCTCGTCCCACGTGCGCTCGCGCCGCACCAGTTGGAGCGCCGCGTTGACGGCAATCCGATGCAGCCAGGTGGAGAAGCGGCTGCGCTCCTCGAAGGCGCCTAAGGCCTTGTGTGCACTCAAAAACGCCTCTTGCATGGCGTCCTCCGCCCGGTGTGCGTCGCCCGTGATGCGAAGGCACACCTGGTAGACGCGCGGAGCGTGCCCATTCACCAGCATGCGGAAGGCATGCTCGTCGCCCTCAGCGGCACGGCGGGCAAGTTGGGCTTCTGGCTGTTCCATGGAGCCTTCGATGCAACGAACGGGCGCCTGGTTAGCACCGGGGGGCGGATTGGCTCTTCTCAAGGCCCCTGGGCCCAGTTAAGTTGATCTTATAGGCCCAAAACTACGACGGATCTTCCCTGATGCAAACGGACCAGTCCCGGCGTCGCTTCCTGCACACCGGCACCGGCGCGGTCAGCGCGAGCTGGCTTGCCGCCCAGTGGCCCCTCGCGCTAAAGGCCGCCGAGCAGGCGGCGGCGGCTCGGGATTCGCAAAGGCCCTTCCAACACCTCGGCACCGCGGAGGCCAAGGACTTCGAGGCCATCGCCGCCCGCATCGTGCCGACCACGGACACGCCAGGGGCGCGCGAAATCGGCGTCATCTACTACATCGATACCGCCATCGGCGGCTGGATGGAAGGCGTCGAGCAGATGCTCAGGCCAGCGCTAGCAGACCTCAACGCCACGGTGACTGAACGCTACGGCGCCCAGCACTTTCACCTTCTGGATGGCGAGGCGCAGGACGCGCTGCTCGGCGAGATCGAAGCGGGTCCTCTCTTCCAGACACTTCGCTTCATGACCCTGTGCGGCTGCTTCGCCCTGCCGAGTTACGGCGGCAACCGCAACCGCCTTGGCTGGGCACTGATCGGCTTCGATCATCGCCACGTCTGGTTCCCGCCCTTCGGTCACTACGATGCTGGCCACCACGAGGCCAGGGCCGCCGCGCCCGCGCCGAGGCAGCACAGCGAGCCTCAACGCCATGGCCGGTAGTCCCACCTATCCGACCCGCGAGGCTGTGGACTTCGTCGTAATCGGCTCCGGCGCTGCCGGCGGTGTGATGGCACGAGAGCTTTCCGTGGCCGGCTTCAACGTGGTGGTGCTCGAGCAGGGCCCCTACCGCAGGGCCCATGACTTCACGCACGACGAGATCGGGGTGGTGTTCCAAGGAGAACTGTCGCTCGACCCGGCGGAGCACCCGCAGACTTTCCGCGCCCGTCCGGAGCAGAATGCCGAAGTGCCACCGCAAGGCGCCGGCTTGCCTCCGGCTTGGTACGCCGCCGGAGTCGGCGGCTCCAGCGTGCACTTCACGGGCAACTACTGGCGTTTCCGCCCGGTCGACTTCAAGGAAAGGTCACTGCTCGGCGAGATCGAAGGCACCACCTTCGCCGACTGGCCCCTCACCTACGAGGAGCTCGAACCGTACTACACGCGCGTGGATTGGGAGATCGGTGTGTCCGGCGCGCCGGGGCCCTTCGACCCGCCACGCTCCCGGCCGTACCCCGTGCCGCCCCTGCCGCTCAAATCCTCGGGCGCCATCCTGGAACGCGGCGCGAAGGCCTTGGGCCTGCATCCTCAGGTTGCTCCCATGGCCATCCTCTCCAAGCCTCACAACGGCCGACCCGCCTGCATTCACTGCGGCTTCTGTCTGGGCTTTGGCTGCGAGATGAACGCCAAGTCCTCCACCCTAGCCGCCATGATTCCCCAAGCGGAGGCCACGGGCCGCTGCGAGATCCGCACGGGCTGCACCGTGATGCGCCTGGAGCACGACGAGCGCGGGCGCATCCGCGATGTGGTGTACCTGGACGAGAACGGCGTCGAGCAAGCCCAGCGCACGCGCGCCGCGGTGCTGAGCGCCAACGGCGCCGAGTCCGCTCGCCTACTCCTACTCTCGCAGAGCGCCCAGCACCCCGACGGCATGGCCAACGGCAGCGGCATGGTCGGTAAGAACCTGATGTTCAACGCCCACTCCGCCACCCACGCCTGGTTCGAGGAGCCACTCAACGAGTTCAAAAGTGTTCAGTGCACGCGCATCGTTCACGACTTCTACGAGACGGACCCCAAGCGCGGCTTCTACGGCGGCGGCGGCATCGACGCTCGCCCTCTCGTAAACTCCTGGCCTATCCTCTTCGCCATGGGCGGCATCGCTCCGGGCCTGCCCACCTGGGGGGCCGAGTACAAGCGTCTGCTGGAGCGCTACTTCACCCGCAACATGAGCGTGCTTGGCAACTGCACCTCGCTGGCAATGGAGCGCAACAGCATCAGTCTCGACCCAGAGCTAAAGGACGTCTTCGGCCGCCCCGCGGTGCGCGTCACCTACGAGGATCACCCGGACGATCTGGCCACCGCACGCTTCATGCAGGACCAGTCCGTTGCCATCCTGGAAGCAGCCGGAGCGCAGCGCCTGTGGCGCGACGAGGTACGCCCTTCCACGGGCGGCCCGCACCTGCTCGGCACCTGCCGCATGGGCGACGACCCTGACCGCTCCGTGGTCGACCGCTACCACCGCGCCCACGAGGTGAACAACCTCTTCGTAGTCGACGGCAGCAACTTCGTCACCTCAGGCCGCGGGCAACCGACCATGACCATTCAGGCGCTCGCCTTCCGCGCTGCCGAACACATGACCAAGGCCGCGCGCGCCGGGGAGATCTAGAACAACGCTGGATGGTAAACCGACAGGCGGCTCAGTAGGTTCGGTTGCTCGCGCAGCTCACGGCGCACGCGCTCACAGGCGGCAATGAGGAAGGGCTCGTCCTGGAGCACCGTCTCCAGGCGCTCGAAGAGATTGCGCACCATATCGCCGGACTCGAGGCGAAAGGCGTTGACGCCACCAAACAGCGGCGTTGGGAAGCGCGCCGCGAGCTGCGCGCGACGGCTCTCGTCGTGCGCGGGATCGCCCACGATGAGGCGCTCCGTTTCCGCCAGCTTGACAGCGTTCACGAGCACCGACAGGCCCAGCGCACCGGCCGCGTGGCCAAGGGGCGCATGGTCGGCGTAGCTGTCGAGCACCGAGACCAGCCAGCGCAAGCTCAGCTCACGCGCCAAGAAATCACCCGTCTCCGGGTGTAGCGTCAATGCGAACAGGGCACCTCGCGTGGCATCTAAATCCACCCCGCGACGCAGGTGGACCACCAGCTCCGCTACCCGCAGGCAAAGCGCCGATGCACCATCGAAGTCCGCGCGGATGGCCTCCAGCTGTGCATCGAGACTGCGCTCTCGTCCCGTCACCGAGATGGGCGAGCTATGTCCTGCTAAGCGTTGCGCCATGAGTGCACGCACCCCATCCGGCAGCGGTTTGTTGGCCGCAAAAGCGGGCACGACGCGAGGACGATCCGCCGGCGGCATGACCGCCGCCGCGCTCGTGGCCATGGAGGCGTTCAGTGGCCGGGTCCAGGCGTCGTCCCCCAGCGCCTCAGCGCCGACGGCGCCGATTCGCTCGCGAAAGCGGCGGAAGTCCTCGGTCGCGTTTTCCAGGTGCACCTTAAGGTGATGTGCTTTGTCGCGAAGAAAATGCCTGATGTTGCCGTTGACGGTGTCCACCAAGTCCAACGCCATTGCCTCAAAGTCGGGCCTATCATCAAGACCCACGTACACCCCCCGCGTCCACGCGTGCAGCAAAAACCCCAGGGCACGGCGCCTCGCATAGCTGCGCGCGGTAGCGTGGCGATCGCGCTGCAGGTGGACGTAGCAGGCCGCATCCCCGAAGCGCTCGTGCAGACGACCGAGAAAGAAGCTCAGGCGGTTGTCGACTTCGATATGGCCCGGCGCATAGGCGAGTCGCTGCGCACCCGCCTGCGCGAGGCGCGTCTCGTGACCGCTCGTGTAGTTGTCGATAGAACGCTCGCAGGCGTGGGCGAAGGTGAGCGACCCACAGCGCCCCGTGCACAGCACGAACACTTGCTCGAAACGTCCCTCGACGCGCGCGCTCATGATCGTCCCCGCCGTGCTAGGGTCGCCCGATGAGCGCCCGCATCGACCCAGCCGAGCCCTGCCCCTTCTGCGAGCTGCTTCGCCAGGGCATGGACCACCCCGCAGCCATCGCTCGCCTGCGCAGCGGCCTCGCCATCCTCAACGTCGATCAACGATACCGTGGCCGCGCCGTGCTGATCTTCGACCGCCACGAGGACACCATCGATGCGCTCACGGCGGTCGAGTTCGCCGCCTTCGGCGAGGACATGCGGCGCTTGTCCCGCGCCGTAGCCGTGGTGGGTCGGGCCCATCGCATGAACCAGGCCCTGCTCGGCAACGTCGTTGGCCACGTCCACTGGCACATCATCCCGAGACGCGAAGATGACCCGAATTGGGGCGGCCCGCCCTGGCCCGTGGAGGCGTCGCAACCCCTGGCGGACGAAACCGCCTACCGCACCCTCGCCGAGCAGATCGCCGAGCAGATCGCCTGATACAGCTGCCCGCCTCACCGCCACACCACCTGTCGCTTAGCCATAAAGGCCAGCGTACCGGCGGCCACGGCGGCGTTGACCACGGTCATGTAAACCCCGTAGCCGAGTGCATCTCGGCGCGAGAGCTCCAGGGGTTTCGCCAACCCTAGCGACTTCACTGTCCACACGGCGTAGAGCAGCGGCGCAAATGGCATGAGCGCCGGCCAGACCAGTGCAAGGGGTAAGGTGGCGAGAAACGCGAGGTCCGCGAACGGCACCAGAAGGTGGTAGTCCAGGCCATGCCCCTGACGTTCCTGCGCCTCCAGAAACCCATAGGTCCAGCGCCGCTTGCGGCGGAAGGTCAAGCCGAGGTCTCGCGGTTCCTCAGAGAACACGAGTGCTTGCGGATCGATGCGCAGCAATCCGGCCCTACGCAGGCGGGCGTTGATATCGAACTGAGGCGAGAGCCCCTCGCGAAATGGGAAGCGCTCAAAGATCTCACGACGCATCGCGAACAGGGCTCCGAAGTTATCTGGTCGCAGCGCCAGCAAGGCCCGCTCAAAGGTGGCTTGCCGGGTCCAAAAGCTCTCCTTAGGGTTCGAGACCCGCTGCACATAGTCGATCGCCCCAACCTCGGGATGCGCATCGAACACGGCCAGAGTGCGCTCGATGAAGTCCTCGCTGACGTAGCTGTCAGCGTCCAGGAACAACAGCACATCGCCCTGCCCGAGGCCGGCGCCGTGATTGGCAGCCGCCGCCTTGCCGCCGTGATCGATCTGCGCGAGCACGTCGATACGATCTCCTAGGGCCTGCACGGCAGGCCAGGTCTGCCCGTCCGTAGATCCATCGTCCACCACGATCACCTGACGGGATGGATAGCTCGAGCGCTCGATCGAGGTCAGCGTCTCCCCCACCGAGTCGCCCATGTTGTAGATCGGGATGACGACATCTACGCTGGGGTGCCCGCTGGCTGCTGTCGGCGGGGCCTGGGCACGAGCCTGCCGACCCGTCGCCCGCGCGAGCCGTAGCAGATGCCGCAGGTCTCGCAGGTCGTAGAAGACCACCCAGGCGAACCCTGCCCACAGCACGAGCACCGCGAGCACGCCCAACACGTCCGTGGCCAGCCTCGCGAGCGCTAGCGCTCGCGCAGGGCATCCGTCACGGGCAGGCTGGCCGCCCGTAGCGCCGGCAAGAAGCCGCCGATGAAGCCGAGACCCAAGGCCAGCACCAGGCCCGTGACGAGCAGCTGCGGCGTCACTGCAAAGGCGAAGGCCACCTGGCTGAAGGTGGTGTTGTTCAAGGTCGACACCGTGAAGCCGTCGAACAGCACGTAGGCGATCGCCGCCCCGAGCAGGCCACCCAAGAGGGCGAGCACCAGCGCCTCCACCATCACGGACATGATGACGGCCCCCGAGCCAAAGCCGAGGGCACGCAGCGTCGCAATCTCTACCGTGCGTGTGGAGACGGCCGTGTACATCGTGTTCAACGCGCCGAAGATGGCCCCGAAGGCCATGATCGCACCTACCACCACGCCGAACACCATGAACAGGCCCGTGTTGGCCTCGCTCTGCTCGCGGTAGTAGGCAGACTCGCGGAAGACATCCACGCGCAGGCGATCATCATCGTCGAGCGCCTGCTTGTAGCCGTCGAAGGCCGCCGCATCCTCGAGCTGTACGCGCACCGACTGATAGCTGTTGCCACGGCGAAACGCGGACTGGGCGACGGGGGCGTCCACCCACACCTCTGACTCGAAGGCATCGCCGCCAGTGGTGAAGATGCCCACTACCTCCCAATTGGAGTTGCGGGCCTTGAGCACATCGCCCACGGCCAGGCTCTGGAACTGTCCGGCCACGGAGCGCCCGGCGATCATCTCAGCTCGCCCGCTGTTGAACATGCGTCCTTCGACGATCTCGAAGCTGTCCCGCAACAGCGGCCCGCTCTCCCCAACGCCGCGCACGGAGAGATTGGCCGTGGAGTCACTCGCCCGCTTCGGCACGTCTGCGACCACCAGCACCTCGGCGCTGACCAGGGGACGTCCGTCGCTATCCCGGGCCACCCCAGGCGCGCTCGAAATCACATCCAGCTCTTCACGCGACAGCCCACTGGTGAGTTCGGTAGTCGAGCTGTTCTGCAGCACGAGCACGCGGTCGTCGCTGCCCGCTCCCTGCATCGTGGCGCGAAAGCCTACGGCCAGGGACAACAGGGCAGTCAACACCCCAACCACCCCGGCGACGCCCACCACGATCACCATGGAGGATCCGAAGCGCGAGGGAATGCTGCGCAGGTTCATCCACACGACGGCTAGCAGACTGCTCATCGCTAGCGACCTCCCAGGGCGTCGACGATCGACAGGCGCATCGCCCGTAGAGACGGCAGCAGCCCCACACCTAGACCAAGCGCCACCGTGAGCGCGAGCCCAAGCAGCACGGACTGGGTAGTGAGCGCAAACCCGGGCAGCACACCGGAGAGCGCGCCAGCCACGGCCGGCTCGAGGCCCATCGCCACCAACAGCCCCGCACCACCGCCTATCAGCGCGATGAGCACGGACTCCGTTAGCACCAAGGCCAGTACGCCGCCATTGGTGAAACCCAAGGTCTTGAGCACAGCGAACTCGGATGTCCGCTCGCGCACGGACTGACCCATCGTGTTGGCCGTGAGCAGCACGATGGTGAAGAACACCGCGCCCAGGATCGCCGAGACGATCAAACCGATATTGCCAAGCTGCCGCGCGAAGCTCAGCTGAAAGTCTCGCTCCGTGGCCGTTTTGGTTTCGTTGTCGCTGTTCAAAAACACCTGGTCGATCGCCGCTGCCGTGTCCTCCGCCACCTGCGGGTCCTCCATTCGCGCGATGAACCAGCCGACGAGACCGCGTGCACCATCGCCGCGCACTTCGTCGAAGTAGTCGTAGTTGATGAGCATTAGCGGACCGTTGGTGCTGCCCTTGGGCCACTCGAAGGTGCCGACCAGATCGAACAACCAAGGTTCGTTGTCCGGCGTGCGCCAGATATCACCAATGATCGGAATTCGCTGACCAACGCTCCAGGCGTAGCGCTCTGCCAGGTCGCGCGTGACCAACACTGCGGTGCGCTGATTGCGAAATGCCGCCTTGGCCTCATCGCTGATGATGGCCTCATCGTATAGCTCGAAATATCCCTCCGGGTCGACGGGGAATTTGGCGAAGAAATTGCTCTTGTCCTGGTAGACGCCGCCGAACCAAGTCGAGTGCGTGACGCCTGAGACACCCTCGACGGCGGCGATGCGCGCCTCATGGGACACCGGCATCAAATCGATGATCGAGTATCGGCCCGTGGTGATCATGCGGTCTGCGCCGTCGATGCCCACCCCCGCTGTGAATGCCGTGTTAACCGCCTGCAGAACGCCAAACAGGAAAAAGGCAGCGAACAGGGACCCTAGCGTGAGGCCTGCGCGCACGGGGTAGCGAAACACGCCGGCCAGAATCAGCCCAAGGAACTTCATGCGGAGGACTCCGCCAGCAGCTGCCCCTTGTCCAAGGTCAAGGTATGACGAGCTTGCTCCGCAGCCTTGTGATCGTGCGTCACCATGATGATGGTCTTGCCGAACTCCTCGTTTAGGGTGCGCAGGAGGGCGAGAATCTCATCGGCCGTTGCACGGTCCAGATCACCGGTCGGCTCGTCGCAGATCAGCAGCTTCGGATCGGTCACCAAGGCCCGCGCAATGGCGACGCGCTGCTGCTGACCTCCGGAGAGTTCCGCCGGCCGGTGCTTGGCGCGCTCAGAAAGCGCCACGATCTCGAGCGCCGTCTGCGCCCGGCGTCGCCGTTCCTTGCCCGACATCTTCTGCAGCAGCAGGGGCAGCTCCACGTTGCGCAGCGCAGAGAGGACGGGCATCAGGTTGTAGAACTGGAAGATGAAGCCGACGTTGTCGGCCCGCCAGCGCGCGAGCTGCGCGCCCTTCATCTGGTCGATGCGCTGATCGTCGACCGTGACCGTGCCTCGAGTCGGTCGGTCGAGGCCACCGATCAGATTCAGTAGGGTGGACTTGCCGGAACCGGAAGGCCCCATCAGGGCGATGAAGTCGCCGCGTGCGATATCCAGCTCAAGGCCATGTAGCACGGCGACTTCCTGGCGGCCGCGCCGGTAGGCCTTACCCACCTCGCGCAGGCTCACGATCGAATCGCCGAGCGCACGGTCCGAGGGTGAACGACCACCTCGACCGGCTGCTTCGATCGGCACTGCCGACTCGCTACTGCTACCCACGCTGATTCTCCTTCATCTACCGTTAGGGGTTCGCCACCATGACGCTGGCGCCGCCGTCGAAGGCGCGCACCAGCGCCTCGTCGACGCCGAGCACAACCTGCTCGCCTGCCTCCACGCCGCCGAGCACGCGACGCCGGCTGCCCCGAGTCTCGCCCACACGCAGCTCCCGCACCTCGGCCCGCGCGCCCATCACCACGTAAGCTACGGCGCGTGTTCCGTCACGGTAAATGGCATCACTCGGTACGTACAGGCCCGCTCGGACGTCCCCCTCATCATCGTCCTTCGAGGCGATCCGAGAGGGTGTAGGGGTCTGCTCGCCCTGGCCGGCCAAGAAGGCTACCCGCGCCCCCATGTCCGGCAGGATGCGCGCATCGCGCTCGAGCAGGCGAATGCGCACACGTACGGTGGCGCGATTTCGATCGGCCGCCGGGATGATGGTGATGACCTCGGCCGGGATGCGCCAGTCGGGGTAGGAGTTGAGGGTGGCCGTCACGGGCTGGCCGGCGCTGACCCGACCGAGGAAGGACTCGTTGACATCCACCTCCACTTCCAGGGAATCCATGTCGACTAGGGTGCAGATGCCCGTGCGGGTGAAGCCGCCACCGGCGGAGACCGGCGAGATCATCTCCCCCGGCTGTGCCGCCTTGTCGATTACCACTCCCGCAAAGGGGGCCACGATCCGCATGTCCTCGAGCTGCCGTTCCTGTACGGCGAGGGACTTAGCCGACACCTCTACATCGCGCTGCTGGCGCGCGAGGCGCGCGGTGAAGGTGTCCTCGTCGGCGAGGGCCGCATCGAGCTCTTGCTCGCTGGCGAGACCGCGGCCTTGGAGATCTTCGATGCGTGTGAGATTGCGCTGCGCCTCGCGCAGCTGAGCCCGGGTTTCCTCGAGAGCTGCCTGGCTCGCAGCCAACTGGGCCTGAGCGAGTTCGACGGCGGCCACGAGCAGGGTGTCATCGAGGCGCGCGAGCAGCTGCCCTTCCTCGACTGCCATGCCCTCCTCGACCAGCACTTCCACAACCCTGCCGGTGACTTCCGAAGATACGGTGGCCTGACGCCGGGCGGTGACGTAGCCCGTGGCGTCGAGCACGGACTGCGTTGGATCGCTCAGCGGCGCACCGACGCCGTCCTCGCCCAGTCGCTCCACCGACGCCACGCGCACAGTCACCGGCGCTGGCGTACGGTTGAACCACCAGCTCGCCGCAGCGCCCATCACCCCGGCGAGCACCATGAGCGCCAGCACCGCCCACAAGGACAGGCCGCCACCACCGCTACGCGCCGCCGGCTCCGCGCGCTCAATGCTCAGCTCGCGCAGCAGAGCCTGGCGGTCATCGCTCATAGCTGCGGGCTACAGTGGCAGTAGAGGTAGATCCCGCGAGGATCATTCCACTGCTGCATGCGCTCCCAGTCGTTGCGCAACTGCTCCGTGACTCGGTCCAGCTGCACGGCGAAACCACTCGCGTCGCGACGCCGGGTCCGCAGCTCAAGCACCTCACCAACACGCAACCCAAGGCGATTTGCTAGGCGCGTTCCGGCGCGGGTGAACTGCATGATCAGTGCTTCGCGGATGCCGATCTCCTGGCCCACATAGGCCACGCTGTAGTCATCGGCGATCTCCGCTCGGCGCGCCGCGGCGCCGATCGCCTCCTGTAGGCTGCCCATGCCGTCGACGAGCTCGAGGTCCAATGCGGCCGCGCCTAACCAGACGCGCCCGCGAGCAGCCGCGTCCACGTCGGCCAGGGGCAGTTCGCGTGCGTTGGCGACGCGACCGATGAAATCAGCGTAGCCGTTCTCGATCGAGCGTTGGAGGACCTGACGCGTCTCTTCGTTGAGGCCGCGGTCCGGTCGCAGGGCACCGGCCCAGGGGGTCGTGCCGACGCCGTCCACGTGCACGCCCAGCCAGTCGAGGCCTCGCTCAAAGGTGGGAAACACCGCGCCGATGCCAATCGAGCCCGTGATCGTCACGGGACTGGCGTAGATCTCATCCGCATCCATACTGATCCAGTACCCACCGGAGGCGGCGACGTTGCCCATTGACACGACCACCGGCTTGCCCGCTTCTCGCAGCTCACGCACCTGCTCGGCGATGATCTCCGAGGCGAAGGCGCTGCCGCCGCCGCTGTCCACGCGCAGCACAACCGCCTTTATCGCCTCGTCTAGGCGTGCTCGGCGCAACAGGGAAGCGGTGGAGTCACCACCGATCATGCCAGGCGGCTGGGTCCCATCGACGATGTCTCCCTTAGCTAGCACCACGCCCACCCGCGCCGGGCGCTGACGCTCGGGCGACTCTGCGCGACGTGCCGCGAGGTAGTTCTGGTGATAGGTGCCGCGCCAACCCTTGTCGCGCGGATCCACGCCGGTGATCTCGATCAGATGGGCGTCCATCTGCGAGCGGGTCGCGAGCTGATCGACCAGTGACATGGACAGGGCGACGGAGGCGAAGTCACCATCCGACTCGTCTAGCAGGCGTGGCAGCTGCTGCGTGTAGCGATCGATCAGCGTGCTGTCCATGGCACGCGCCGTGGTCACGTCCGCCTGGTAGATCTCCCACAGGCCGCTGAGCCATTCGAGCGCGTTCTCCCGGGCCTCGGGCGACATATCATCGCGCAAGTAGGGTTCGACAAAGGACTTGTACTCGCCCACCTTGAACACGTTCACATCGACTAGGAACTTCTCCTGCGCCGCCTTGTAGTAGGTGCGGTACGCGCCGAAGCCCTGCAGAAACACCACGCCCTCAGGATGCATCAAGATGTCGTCCGCGAACGCGCCCAGGTAGTACTGGCCTTGGGTGTAGTTATCGCCGATCGCCACCACGGGTTTACCGCTGCGCTTAAATCGCTCGATGGCATCCGCAACATCGCGCAAGGTGGCCATACCGGCGCCGCCCATGGCGCCGAGCTGCAGCACCAGAGCGTTGATGCGGGGATCACGAGCTGCGTAGTCGATCGACTCGATCAGATCCCGAGTGAGCGTTTGGTCGACCCGCGATCCGAGGAACTCCTGCCAGGCCCGCGTGGCTGCATCGCCGTCGAGCTGGTCGACGAGATTGCCGACGGGTGCCAGCACCAGCGCGCCCGGGCTCATGACACCAGGCGGGGTCTCCACCAGCGCCACTACGCCGATGGCGAGAATGCCGAGCATCAGCACTAGATGCACGATGCGGCGCACCCCGTCGAGCCCGCGCCACAGGCCACCGAAGAGGCTGAACAACCAGAAGCGTTTTGCCATCAGGTGCGCGCTCCGTCGCTCATGCGAGGGTCACCAGCAGCTCGTTGAGCCGCTTCACGAAGCCCTGGGGATCGGTCAATTGATCGCCCTCCGCCAGCAGCGCCTGGTCCAGGAGCACGTTCGCCCATTGAGCGAAGCGCGCCTTATCCTCCTCATGGCGCGCCCTTAGCACCACAGGATGCGCGGGGTTGAGCTCTAGGATCGGCTTGCTCTGCGGCACCTCCTGGCCCGCATCGCGAAGCATTCGCTCAAGGCGACCACCGAGCGCGCCCTCCGGCGTGACCACGCACGAGGGCGAGTCCGTCAGGCGTTGGGAGACGCGCACCGACTCCACCCGCTCGCGCAGGATCGACTCAACCCGGGCAACGAACTCCTTGTGCTCCTCTTCGATCGCCTCCTGCGCCTTCTTCTCATCGTCCGTCGCCTCGCCCAGGGGTACCTCACCGCGGTTGATTGAGCGCAGCTCGTGACCTTCGAACTCCGTCAGGTGGCCGACCACCCATTCGTCTACGCGATCGTGCAGCAACAGCACCTCGAGGCCCTTCTCGCGGAACATCTCTAGGTGTGGGCTGGCAGAGGCCGAGGCGTAGCTATCGGCAGTGATGTAGTAGATGTGCTCCTGCCCACCCTTCAGGCGCGAGACGTAGTCCGCGAGGCTCACGGTCTGCGCCGCGCCCTCGTTCTGCGTGGACGCGAAGCGCAGGAGCTTGGCGAGGGTCTCGCGGTTGCCTGCATCCTCCGCCGTACCTTCCTTCAGCACGTTGCCGAAGGTGTTCCAGAAGGTCTGGTAGTCCTCCGACTCCTTCGCGGCCATGTCCTCGAGCAGGACGAGCACCTTGCGCGTGCAGCCGCCGCGGATACTGTCGACCACCTTGTTCGACTGCAGTAGCTCGCGCGAGACATTCAGGGGCAGATCGTTCGAGTCGATCAGGCCGCGCACGAAGCGCAGGTAGCGCGGCATCAGCTGCTGCGCATCGTCCATGATGAATACGCGCTGCACGTACAACTTCACCCCACGCTGGCGCTCGATATCGTTGAGGTCGAAGGGCGGGCGTTTGGGCACGTAGAGCAGCGCCGTGTAGTCCAGGCGGCCCTCGACGCGGTGGTGGGTCCAAGCCTGGGGGTCATCGAAGTCGTGAGAGACGTGCTTGTAGAAGGCCTTGTATTCGTCGTCCGTAATGTCCTTGCGGGGACGCGCCCACAGGGCAGAGGCCTGGTTGACGGTCTCGAGCTCGTCCTCGACCGGCTTGCCTTCCTTCTCCACCGGCATCTGCACGGGCAGGCCGATGTGATCGGCGTACTTGGTGAGGATGTTGCGCAAGGTGAAGCCGTTCAGAAGATCGCGATGGTCTTCCTTCAGGTGCAGCGTGATCGCCGTGCCGCGGCCGGCCTTCTCGATGCTCTCCACGGAGAACTCGCCCGTGCCGTCGGACACCCAGCGCACACCCTCCTCGGACGAGGCGCCGGCGCGACGGGTCTCCACCTCCACCGAGTCGGCCACCACGAAGGCCGAATAGAAGCCCACGCCGAACTGGCCGATTAGGCTCGCATCCTTCGCCGCATCCCCACTCATCTGCTCGAGGAAGCGTCGGGTGCCGGAGCGGGCGATCGTGCCCAGGTTCTCGATCACCTCCTCGCGCGACATCCCGATGCCATTGTCGGCGATGGTCAGCGACTCACCCTCAGGCTCGTAGGTGATGGTGACGCGAAGCTCCGGATCGTCCTCGAACAGCCCGTCTTGCGTCAGCGCCTCGAAGCGCAGCTTGTCGCAAGCATCGGAGGCGTTCGAGACCAACTCTCGGAGAAACACTTCGCGATTGGAGTAGAGCGAATGAATCATCAGGTGCAGCAGCTGCTGCACCTCGGTCTGGAAGGCGTGGGTTTCGCGGTTTTGCTCTGTCATAGGTCGATCGGCTTACTCGGTGCTTGAGAGAAATCGCAGGACGGCCTGCCTACACCGCGGATCGTACCAACGCTGCACCGCGTGAAAGGCAGGGCTGGGAATTTTTCGCCGCGTCCGATGAAGAAGATGCGGACGCTGGCCAGAAAGACGCGGCCGCCAGCGAGGGTGCCAGCGGCCGCTCGGTGTCAGACCTTTTCCTTGATTCGAGCAGCCTTGCCGGTGCGACCGCGCAAATAGTAGAGCTTGGCGCGACGCACATCGCCGCGACGCTTCACCTTGATGGACTCGATCGCCGGGCTGTGAGTCTGGAACACACGCTCCACGCCCTCGCCGTGGGAGATCTTGCGCACCGTGAAGGAGGAGTTCAGGCCGCGGTTCTTCACCGCGATGACCACACCCTCGTAGGCCTGGAGGCGCTCGCGATTGCCCTCCTTCACCTTCACCTGCACGACAACCGTGTCGCCAGGGGCGAAAGCGGGAACGTCAGTCTTTAGCTGCTCTTTCTCGAGCTGTTCGATGATATTGCTCACGGCGCACCTCTAACCCTCATCAATCTCGAACCTTTCAAGCCCGCAGGCGGGCGGTTCGGCGTTTGTAAATGCCTCCGTTGCGCGCACCCGCGTGCGTCGCACGGTCCTAGGCCTGCTCGGCCTGGTATTCACTCAGCAGCTGGCGATCCTCATCGCTCAGCGTCAATCCTTGCAGCAGCTCCGGCCGCCGCGCCCAGGTGCGCCCCAGCGCCTGCTTGCGGCGCCAGCGCTCGATCGCCGCGTGGTTACCACCTAGAAGCACCTCGGGCACTGCCACTTCGCCATCGCCAAGATCCACCGCCTCCGGGCGCGTGTAGTGGGGCCAATCGAGTAGCCCATCCACGAACGAGTCGCTGCCCGCCGATGCGGCGTTGCCGAGGGCGCCCGGCAACAGGCGGGCTACCGCGTCGATCAACACCATCGCTGCCAACTCGCCGCCGCTCAGCACGTAGTCGCCGATCGACAGCTCCTCATCCACCTCCACGTCCAGCAAACGCTGGTCGACGCCCTCGTAGCGCCCGCTTACCAGCACCAGCGCCGGCTCTCGCGCCAATCGCACGGCGACCTCGTGCGTCAGCGGTTGTCCCGCCGCGCCGAGATAAATCGTCTTCGGTCTCTGCCCGCCTACGCGGCGCCTCGCTTGCGCTATCGCCGTGCGTAGGGGCTCAACCCGCATCACCATGCCGGGCCCGCCGCCGTAAGGCCTGTCGTCCACTGTGCGATGCACGTCGGTGGCGAAGGCCCGCGGGTCCACCGTGTCCACCGACACGAGGCCTCGCTCGACGGCGCGACCGAGCACACCGTGCTCGCTTACGGCCAACACCAGCCCCTCGAAGAGGGTGACTACGCAGACCTTCATGTCGTCGTCGCCTTCACCCGTTCGCGGCGCGCTCGCTGCTAGAAATCCTCTCCCCAGTCCACCAGGATGCGGCGCTCGGCCTCATCCACCCCGTGTACCACGGGGCCGCGAACGAAGGGGATGAGTCGTTCGCGAGTGCCCGACACGACCATCACGTCCTGGGCACCGTTGTCCATCACGTCGCGCAGCTTACCGAGCACCAGATCCTCAAGGTTGCGCACCTCGAAGCCCATCAGGTCTGCCCAGTACCAGCCGTCCGACGGCACGGGCAGCTCGCTCCGCGGCACCACCACCTGAGCGCCAGTCAGCGCCGCCGCGGCGTCCCGATCGGCAACGCCCTCGAGGCGACCGATGAGGCGCTCGCTGTGCCAGCGCCACTCGGCGAGGCGGGCCTCGCTCGAACCGGTGGCCGCGCCGGGGCTCGGCAGCAGCAAACGCCAATTCGCGTAGTGAACGAGGTTCTCGGCCGGTTCCGTGAAGGACCGAAGCTTCACCCAGCCGCGAACCCCGTGGGCCCCGGCCAGCTCCCCCACCACCAGCGGCTCGTCGGCGCTGGGTGTGGCGTCACTCCCCACGGAGCCATCCTCTCCTTGGGAGATCGAGATTTAGGCGGCGGGCTCGGCCGGCGCAGCTCCCATCTCGGCAGCGGAGGTCTTGCGCCACTGCTTGAGGAGCTTGGTCACGCGCTCAGAAGGCTGAGCGCCCTGGCCGATCCAGTATTCGGCGCGCTCGAGATTGACGCGCAGGGACTCAGCGTTGCCGCGGGCCACTGGGTTGAAGAAGCCGAGGCGCTCGATGTAGCGGCCGTCACGGCGGCTGCGGCTGTCGGTCACGATGATGTGGTAGAACGGACGCTTCTTGGCGCCGGTTCGCGTGAGGCGGATGCTGACCATTTCTTAGGTAGGTCCTTGCGAGTCAGGTATTCGGTTGGAAGCTGGGCACGCAGGAAGATGCGTGACGAGCCGACTGTAAACCCGCCATTCTACCCAAAAGTCTTGCGATTGCTAGCTCTCAGTGCGCTGCGTGCGCGAGCCTCAGGGCATCATTCCCGGCGGCAAGCGACCGGCCATGCCACGCATCATTTTCTTCATATTGCCGCCGGCCATTTTCTTCATCATTTTCTGCATTTGCGTGTACTGCTTGAGAAGTCGGTTCACATCTTGCACTTGCAATCCGGAGCCGGCGGCAATCCGCCGCTTGCGGGAGCTGTCGATGAGCTTAGGGAAGCGCCTTTCCCGCTCCGTCATAGCGTTGATGATGGCGATCTGGCGGCGGATCTGCTTGTCATCCACCTGCGCCTTGGCTGCCTCGGGAATCTTTCCCGCGCCCGGCAGCTTGTCGAGCAGGGCTGCCATGCCGCCCATGCTCTGCATTTGTTGAAGTTGATCTCGCAAGTCACTGAAATCGAAACCCTTACCCTTGCTAACCTTGCGTGCCAGCTTGGCCGCTTTTCGCTTGTCGACCTTCTCCTGAACCTCCTCGACCAGCGTGAGCACGTCGCCCATGCCGAGAATGCGCGAGGCCATGCGGTCGGGATGGAAGGGCTCGAAGGCGTCGCTTTTCTCACCGAGTCCGATGAATTTGATCGGCTTACCCGTGATCTCGCGCACCGATAGGGCAGCACCGCCTCGAGCATCGCCGTCGGCCTTGGTCAGCACTACCCCGGTCAACGGCAAGGCGTCGTCGAAGGCTTTGGCCGATTTCACTGCGTCTTGACCGGCCATGGCGTCGACCACGAAAAGTGTTTCCTGCGGTGAGGCAGCGGCGTGCACGCGCTGCACCTCCGCCATGAGGCCCTCATCCACGTGCAGCCGACCGGCCGTGTCGACGATCAGCACGTCGACGACCGCACGCCGCGCCGCATCGAGAGCTCGCTCGACGATCTCAACCGGGTCGTCCGAGGCCTCACTAGGCACGAACCCAGCGCCCACCTGACTGGCCACGGTCTCTAGCTGGGCGATGGCAGCCGGACGGTAGACGTCCACACTCACCACCGTCACCTTTTTCCTTTCCTTCTCGATGAGCCGCCGCGCTAGCTTGCCAGCCGTCGTGGTCTTGCCGGCACCCTGTAGGCCAGCGAGAAGGACGACGACTGGGGGCTGAGCCCGCAGATCGAGTGCCTGATTGCCCCCGCCCATGATCTGCACGAGCTCGTCGTGGACGATCTTCACCAAGGCCTGTCCGGGCTTGAGGCTGCGCGCGACTTCCTCGCCCACGGCCCGCTCGCGCACGTGGTCGATGAAGCGCTTGACCACGGGCAGAGCGACGTCGGCCTCGAGCAACGCCATACGAACGGAGCGTAAGGCGTCTTTGATGTTGTCGTCGGTGAGACGGCCCTTGCCGCGCAGGCCATCAAGGGCAGTTGTGAGACGGTTGCTGAGGTTGTCGAACACGGGCAAGGGCCTCGCCGGGCAACAGGGTAAAGCCTCGTAGTTTACTATGCAGCCTTGGCCATCGGGGACGCAGCCAGCCAGGCACCCGCCCCGATCGCATCGCCAAGTTACCAGCCCGACCAGGAGGATCCCGCCGCCGTGACCGCCCTCGCCGCCCTGCTGGTGCTGCCCGCCTACGCGGTAGCCTCGATCCTCACCTGGCGCCAGCTGCGCCCGGGCACCGCAGCGGCAGAAGGGGAAGCAGCGGGCCTAGCCGCATCCATGCCCCTTATCGCCGCGGCACTGGGTTTGCTTCTGCACGCGATCCTGCTGGCCCGTGCTACCTCCAGCCACGGCGCCCTGAGTGTCACCGATACGCTGTCCCTGACAGGCGTGCTGATGGCTGCTGTGGGCCTATGGCTACTCACCCGGCCAGGCCTGCGTGGGCTCGCCGTGATGCTTCTGCCCCTGGCGGGGCTCATGGCCCTGGCCACGGGCTGGGCAGGCGATGCCACGACCTCCCAGGCTTACGCTTGGACAACCCGCACCCACATCGCCCTTTCCCTAGTGGCCTGGACCACACTGACCCTAGGCGCCGGCCTATCGATCCTGATGGCAATTCAGCACCAGCGCCTGCGCACTCGGCGCCTCGGCGGGGGCCTCGGCGGCATCACCAACCTCCTTCCGCCGCTCGATGTTACCGAGCGAGCGCTGTTCTCCACCATCACCATCGGCTTTCTGCTGCTCAGCCTCTCGATCCTCAGCGGCATCATGTTTATCGAGAACGTGTTCGCTCAGCATCTGGCGCACAAGACGGTGCTGTCTATCGTAGCCTGGCTGACCTTCGGCATCCTGCTGCTCGGCCGCTGGCGCTTCGGCTGGCGCGGCCACGTGGCCCTCGGCTGGACCATCGGCGGCTACCTCAGCCTAGCCCTCGCCTACTTTGGCAGCCGCATCATCCTCGAGTTTCTGCTCCACCAGCGCTGGGGCTAGGGACCGGCGATAACCTGCGTCACGCGAGGCGAACGCGACGCTTGAGTCCGGGCCACGCGAGCCCGTACCCTGTTATTCATTGCAGTTGACGAGGGCACCCCCAGCTTGGGTACCGAAGAGTGGAGGCTGGCGATCGCGGTCGCATCGTTGGTCGTCCTGCTGATCCTGTCAGCGTTGTTCTCCGGCACGGAGACGGCGCTCATGAGTGTCAACCGCTACCGCTTGCGCCACAACGCACGCAACGGCAACCGCGCGGCTGCCCTGGCGGAGAAACTGCTCGCCAGACCCGACCGCCTGATCGGACTGATTCTGCTCGGCAACAACGCGGTGAACTTCAGCGCCTCCGCCCTAGTCACCCTCATCGCCCAGGAGCTCGGCGGGTCCGGCGGCGTAGCGATTGGCATCGCCGCCTTCACGCTGACGGTGCTGATCTTTGCCGAGGTGGCGCCGAAGACGCTAGCGGCGATCCACCCCGAACGCTTGGCCCTGCCCGCGGCCTTCGTCTACTACCCGCTACTGCGCATCAGCTACCCCCTGGTGTGGCTGATCAATCTGTTCGCTAACTCGCTCCTACGCCTGGTGGGCGTGAGCTTCCCGGATGAAGGGGCCCTGAAGAAGTTCTCACGCGATGAGCTGCGCACGGTACTGGCTGAGTCGAGCGGCATGATCCCCTCCCAGCACCAAACGATGCTGCTCAGCATCCTCGACCTAGAGCAGATGACCGTGGACGACATCATGGTGCCGCGGAACGAGATCGTCGGCATCGACCTCAGCGACGACTGGCCAGCCATCCTCGAGCAGATCCGCGATGCACACCACACGCGCTTCCCCGTCTGGCAGGA
Source organism: Pseudomonadota bacterium (assembly GCA_039193195.1). Taxonomy (NCBI): domain Bacteria; kingdom Pseudomonadati; phylum Pseudomonadota; species Pseudomonadota bacterium. Next base: position 15,918 of record JBCCWS010000042.1, on the reverse strand, counting down.
CTCAGTGGACAACGTCGTCGGCATGCTCCATCTGCGCCGCCTGCTGCGCGCCAGTGCCAATGCGGAGCTGAGCAAGGAGCTGGTTCGTGAGGTCGTGGACGAGGTCTACTACGTGCCCGAGGGGACTTCCCTCAACCGCCAGCTGATCAACTTCCAAAACTCCCGCCGCCGCCTCGGCCTGGTGGTGGACGAGTACGGCGACATCCTCGGCATGGTGACGCTGCAGGACATCCTCGAGGAGATCGTCGGGGAGTTCTCCGCGGATGGTGCCACCCTGCCGAAGGACGTACGCGACGCAGGCGATGGCACCTACGTGGTCAACTGCGTTGCGACGATCCGCTCCCTGAACCGGAGCATGAAGTGGCAGCTTCCAACGGACGGACCGAAAACGCTCAACGGTCTGATCCTCGAGACCCTAGAGACGATCCCACCTCCCGGTACCGAACTGGAACTCGCCGGCTACGCCCTGAAGATCATGCAAACCTCGGGCAGCGCAGTGAAAACCGTGCGCGTCTCCCCACCATCCGTGCCCACCGCACCGGCACCTGCCGAGGCGACAGCAGACGCGCAGGATTAGACCGACAGAGCGACCGCAAACCGCTAGAACAGCGCCTCCAGCGCCTCCTCCAGCCTGCCAGCGGGCACGATCCTAAGACCGTCGATAGCCCCTGCCGCCCCCCGCGGGGCGTTATCCTTGGGCACGATCGCTCGGGTGAAGCCGTGCTTGGCAGCCGCCATCAGGCGCTCCTCCCCAAAGGGCACCGGACGGATCTCGCCCGCTAGCCCAAGCTCCCCGAGCAGTACCGTGCCGGCGGCCAGCGCCTGATCGCGCAGGCTCGAGAGCACCGCCGCCACCGCGGCCAGGTCCGCCGCGGTCTCGGCCACACGCAAACCGCCGACGATGTTCACGAATACGTCTTGGTCGTGGCACACCACCCCTGCGTGCCGATGCATTACGGCCAACAGCATCGCCAACCGCTGCTGATCGAAACCGACCGCGAGGCGCCGCGGGTTACCGTGAGACGCACCGTCGACAAGTGCCTGCACCTCGCCGAGCAGCGGGCGACTCCCCTCCCGGGTCACGAATACGGCGCTGCCGGCGACGGGCTCCGCGTGGCGTGATAGGAAGATGGCTGACGGGTTGCGCACCTGGCGAAGGCCTTGCTCCGTCATGGCGAAGACGCCGATTTCGTTCGCCGCACCGAAACGATTCTTGACCGCGCGCACGATGCGATAGCGGCTCCCGGCATCGCTTTCAAAATAAAGCACCGTATCCACCATGTGCTCGAGCACGCGAGGCCCTGCGATGTGCCCTTCCTTGGTGACATGACCGACCAGAAACACCGCCGTACCAGTCTGTTTGGCGAAGCGCACCAGTGCGGCCGTGGTCTCTCGCAGCTGCGCCACGGCGCCGGGTGCCGACTGCAGGGCTTCGCTGTGCATGGTCTGGATCGAATCGACCACCAACACCTTGGGCCGATGGTCTCGGGCTGTGGCCAGGATGCGTTCGACGGCAGTCTCCGCCAGCAGGCCGAGCTCCTCGGCAGCCAACCCCAAGCGCCGCGCGCGAAGACTCACTTGGCGCAGCGACTCCTCGCCGGTCACGTAGATCACCCGCGAGTTGGCGTTCAGGGAGGCGCTCGCCTGCAACAGCAAGGTGGACTTGCCGATGCCGGGATCGCCGCCGATCAGCACCACCGACCCCGCCACGACACCGCCGCCGAGCACCCGATCGAGTTCATCGAGTCCGCTCGGCCAGCGTGCCTCCGCCTCGTCGGTGACCTCGCGCAGCAACTGTGGGGCCTCCCCCGCGTAACCCACCGCTACCTGGCGCGCCGGTCCACCGGTCGCCGGACGCTGCTGCTCCGTGAGCGTGTTCCAAGCCCCACAGGAAGGGCACTGCCCCTGCCATTTCGGGGCGCTCGCGCCGCAACTGTCGCATACGTAGTGGGTCTTCGATTTAGCCATGGGGTGGATGGTACGCGAGCCTCGATGGAGGCGTGGCACCCGCCGACCAGGGCGCCTAAGCCCTCCTGCCCCAGCAAAACGTGACGGAGCGCTCGGACAAAAATTTCCGCGATGGTAGGCTGGCCACGCTAGGTGGGTCTGGGTCCTGCGGCAGGCGATCTTGGGACGCCAGGGAGGCGACCAGGCGCGCGCCCAGCTCCCGCCTGACGGGGCGTGAACTCGCGCACAGGCGGGCGCCTGTGGGACGTGAGATCTAGAACTTACGGGGTTGACCATCAAGGCTTCCGGCACATGACGCTTCAGGGAAAGATCGAACACATCGCGCTCACCGATACCGGACGTGTACGCGAGCACAACGAGGATGCGATCGGTTACGACATCGATCTTGGCCTCTTCGTGCTTGCCGACGGTATGGGTGGGTACAACGCCGGAGAAGTGGCCAGCAGCATCGCCGTCAAGACCACCGTCGACCTGGTCCAGAACACCATGCCGCAGGATCGCCGCGGCGACCTCGATCCCCACACGGGTCTCATGCTCCAGAGCATCACCCTGCGCGACGCCGTGCGGCGCGCGAACAAGATCATCCACCAGACGGCACGCAGCCAAGAAGAGTGCGCCGGCATGGGCACCACCATCGTAAGCTGCCTCATGTACGACAACCGTCTGTCCGTCGCCCACGTGGGCGACTCGCGCCTATACCGCGTGCGCCAGAACCGCTTCGAGCAACTCACCCAGGACCACTCCCTCCTGCAGGAGCTGGTGGATCGTGGCGTGGTGGAGCGCGAGGAAGCAGAGCGCAAGCTCAAGCGCAACTACGTCACCCGCGCCCTTGGCGTGGAACCCGACATCGAAGTCGCCATCATGGAAGTCGATGCCCAGCCCGACGACATTTTCGTGCTGTGCTCCGACGGCCTGAGCGATATGGTGGAGGACGATGACATACACTTAACCATAAGCACCTTTCACACGGACCTAGGGATGGTCGGGCGACAGCTCGTACAGCTGTCCAACGACAACGGGGGTCGCGACAACGTGTCGGTGCTGATGGTCAGAGTTCTTAAGCCGTTCCCGGCTAACCGGGGATTGCTCAGCAAAGTCGTCAACTGGTTCGGCTGATAGGGAAGCGAAAGCTATGGCAAGACTGGTCCTCTGCCTCGACGGGCGCGAACTCGCCGAGTACAACATGACCAAAGAGCGCTACACGGTCGGTCGCCTTCCAGACAACGACATTCGTCTGGACCACCCGGGCGTGAGCGGTCACCACGCGTTGGTCATCAATATTCTTGACGACTCCTTCCTGGAAGACCTCAACAGCACCAACGGCACCACCGTGAACGGACGGCGGATCGCCAAGCACCCGCTGCAGCACGACGACGTGGTGCGCATTGGCCGCCATGAGCTGCGCTTCATCGACGAGCACGAAGAGGAGCTGGATTCGGACGAGTTCGAGCGCACCATGGTGTTGAACACCATGGTGGACTCGCCGGCCAACGTGGAAGCGCTTGTCAAGCGCGCCGTCGCCGACTCAGCGTCCACCGAAAAGCCAACGCCGAAGGCCCCGGTCGCCCCGGCGCCGTCCGTGCCACCCGCAGCCGCTGCGGCGGCGCGAAACGCGGCCCGTGCCCTGGTTGACGACCTCGACGATGACCCGACCGCGCGCGCGCGCCAGCGCATGCCCGAGCGTAAGCCAGCGGCCGCGAGCGAGCTGGATGCGAGCGCGCCGCCGCGCCGTCGCTCGGAAGATCGCCGCGCGGCCCCAGCCGCTCTGCCTCTGGGCAAGATCCAGGTGTTGAGCGGATCCTTCGCCGGCAAGGAACTGGAGCTAAAGAAGGCGATCACCACCCTCGGGCGCCCCGGCATTCAAGTGGCTGCCATCTCGCGAAGAGCCGAGGGCTACTTCATCGTGCACGTCGAAAGCGGCAAGGCGAACGACTTCCCCCTGCTGAATGGGGAGCCCATAGGACCGCAGGCCCACGAGCTGCAGGACCGCGACGTGGTGCAATTGGCGGGGGTGAAGATGGGGTTCTTCTTGGTCTAGAGGATTCGGGCCGCTAGGCCTCGCCCCTGAAGAAAGGCGGCTAGAAGGGACTCTCGAAGCCGCTGCCGTCGTCGCCCCCGTCAGCACCGTAGTCGGCCTCGGGGCTGTAGTTCTCAAAGCGCGTGTACTCGCCGAGAAAGGTCAGGGGAAAGTCACCCACGGGGCCGTTACGCTGCTTGGCGATGATGATGTCCGCGATGCCCTTGCGCGTGGTGTCCTTCTCGTACACCTCCTCGCGGTAGATAAAGCAGATCAGGTCCGCGTCCTGCTCGATCGCTCCGGACTCTCGCAGGTCCGACATTTGCGGGCGTTTCACTTGGCGCTGCTCGACGGATCGATTGAGCTGCGACAAGGCGATCACCGGCACCGACAGCTCCTTCGCCAGCGCCTTCAAGCCGCGTGAGATTTCGGAGATCTCGGTCGCCCGGTTCTCGGCGGCAGCACTCGTGCCCTGCATCAGCTGCAGGTAGTCCACCACGATCAACCCGAGCCCATGCTCTCGCGCCATGCGCCGTGCACGGGCCCGCAGCTCCGTAGGCGTGAGGGCAGGGGTCTCGTCAATGAACAGCGGTGCCTTCGCCATCTGTTCGATCGCCAGGGTGATCCGCGGCCAATCCTCATCGGCAAAGGACCCGTTGCGCAGGCGTCCGTGATTGACCCGGCCTAAGGAAGATATGAGGCGAAAGGCCAGCGATTCCGCCGACATTTCCATACTGAACACGGCGGCATTGACCTTCGCGTGCAGCGCTGCGTGCTCGGCGATATTCACGGCGAAGCTGGTCTTACCCATCGACGGTCGGCCGGCTATGATGATGAGGTCCCCTGCCTGCAGGCCCGAGGTCATGTTGTCCATTTCCGTAAAGCCGGTGGACAGGCCCGTGATCTGATCCGTGGAGCGATGCAGCTCCTCTAGCGCATCGACCGTGTTGCGAACGAACTCCTTCAGCGGGCGCAGGCCCGAGACCGTACGCCGCCCCTGCTCGGCAATCTGGAAGACGAGCCGCTCTGCCTCATCGATGAGCTCGGCGGGCGCCCGTCCCTCCGTGTCGTAGGCACAACCAGCGATCTGACCGCCCACCTCGATCAGCTGACGCAGCACGGAGCGGTCGCGCACGATAGCGGCGTAAGCGGCGATGTTGCTCGCGCTTGGGGTGTCCTGGGTAAGCTGACCGAGGTAGGCGAGGCCTCCGGTTTGCTCAGCGAGGCCCTGGGCGTCGAGGTACTCGGCCAGGGTGACGGCGTCCGCGGGGCGATCGGATTCGATCAGTTCGCTGAAGCCGCGGAAGATCAGCTGGTGGTCGCGACGGTAGAAATCGCCTTCCGAAAGGGTTTCCGCAACGGACTCCCAGGCACCGTTGTCGAGCAGCAAACCGCCGAGAACCGAGCGCTCTGCTTCGACCGAGTTCGGCGGCACTCGCAGGCCGCCGGCACTGCTGCTCACCGCCGTGGCACTCCGCGGGTGAACCTCAGTCCTCTTCCGCCACCACCGTCACGGTGATGGTGACGTCTACGTCCGTGTGCAGGTGTAGCTCCACTTCGTGGTCACCTACTGCGCGCAAGGGCCCATCGGCCATGCGCACTTCCTGACGCTCCACGTCGACGCCAGCGCGGGTGCACGCGTCCGCGATGTCGGCTGGACCGATCGAGCCGAACAACTTGCCTTCCGAGCCAGCCTTTGCCGGCAAGGTCACGGCGAGGCCCTCGAGCTTCTCAGCACGGCCCTTCGCCGCGCCGAGGGCGGCAGCTGCCTTAGCTTCCAGATCAGCCCGGATCTTCTCGAACTTCTCGATGTTCTCGGCCGTTGCCGTCGCAGCCTTGCCCTGGGGCAGCAGGAAATTGCGGCCGTAGCCCGCGCGGACGTTGACCCGATCACCGATGTCGCCGAGATTCTCGACCTTCTCAAGCAGAATGAGCTCCATTGTTCCAAGCCTCTCTCGTTGTGACCAACCGCCGCCGAGGGCTCCCCGGTGCCGGCCGTAATCTCTAGCGCTGCACTCGCCAGCGTTGGCGCAGCTGCAGCCAGTTGTCGATGAACCCTATGCCGACCAACAAGGGCAGGGTCACCATGATCGCAAGCAACATGCCGGCGTATAGGGCTACCGCCCACATGCCGGCGAAGCCGCGCCCCTCCATCCAAGCGTTCGCCACCGCTAGGCCCTGCAGCGCGAAGCCGACGCCGAGCACGATCACCGCATTCGCGATGTAGATCGACCCCGGCAAAAGCAGCGCTACGAGCATAAGGCCGGCGCTGACCGTGGCAACGCCCTTACCCATCGCCAGGCTCGCGAAGCCCCAGTGCTCCTCCTGCGGCCTACCGCTGCGCTCGCCGTGGTGGGCAGCGAACAACGCTGCCGCGACGAACAGGGCGTACGCGGCCGCGAATATCCCCGTGGACAAGCGCGCATCCTCAGGCGGCACATCGCGGCTGAGCCAGTAGCCGTAGGGATCAGCGAGCAGGAACACCAAGCCCATCACCCCAAGGCCGAGGAGCAACAGGACCTGCAGGCCCATCGTCAGCGATCGTGTCTGCCTGACCACGCTTGCACTCACCAGCGCGGGTGCCCACAACAAGACTCGAGTAAGCAGGTCTGGGTGCGCCACGCCCGGCTCCACCCGTTGCATGACATACGAAACGACCGCCACGGCTAGCACGCCGGTCAGGCTCAACTGCAGGCCGCGGCCAAAGCCGCTTCGCAGCGTAGCTAGGGCGAGGATCGCGGTGCCTGCAATCGCTGAGAGCAGCGCGAGCCACTGCCCCGTTTGGTCCGGTACCACCGCCATCAGCACGAAAGTCAGCGGCACGCGCCAACCTTTTGCTAGCAGCCACTCTGCTATCGCCTTCATGTCAGCGGTGGCACGACCGGCCGATACGACCGTCAGGCGACGCTACCCCGTGCCCGACGCTCGCAGAAGCAGCGCCGGTGCCCAGTGAGGTCACCGCCGTGATCAGTGCCTATCAGTGTAGGGCAGAAGGGCGAGATAGCGTGCCCGCTTGACCGCCACCGCGAGCTGACGCTGATAGCGCGTTTTGGTGCCCGTGATGCGGCTCGGCACAATCTTGCCGCTCTCGCCGATGTAGCCCTTCAGCGTGTTGAGATCCTTGTAGTCGATCTCTTTCACGCCCTCGGCGGTGAACTTACAGAACTTGCGGCGTCGGAAGAAACGCGCCATGGGAATCCCTCCAGGTCAGTGGGGCGTGCGCGACTGCGCGGCCTACGCCCTCGAAAGTTGGTTCAGTCGGTGCTGTCCGCGTCCGCCTCGTCCGCGTCGCCCGCCGGCGCTGCTTCCTCGGCCGTTGCCTCCTCACGGCGGGGCGCGGGCGCGTCTCCGTCACCCTCCCGGCTACCGCGTTCCGGACGATCCCGACGGCGCTCGCGGCCGTCCTTCTCCTCGTCCTTGCGCATCATCGGCGAGGGCTCGGTCACGGCCTCTTCGCGATTTAGCACCAGATGGCGCAACACGGCGTCGTTGAAGCGGAAGGCAGAGACGATCTCATCGAGCGTCGCCTTCTCGCATTCCACGTTCAGCAGCACGTAGTGTGCTTTGTGAACCTTATTGATTGGGAAGGCGAGCTGGCGCCGGCCCCAATCCTCCTGACGGTGGATGGTGCCACCGGCTCCCTCGATGATGGAGCGGTAGCGTTCGAGCATGGCAGGCACCTGCTCGCTCTGATCCGGATGGACCAGAAAAACGATCTCGTAATGTCGCAAGAGTGTCTCCTCACGGACTGACGGCCTCCCCGTTTGGGTGAGGCAAGGAGTGTCCCGGGCTGGTCCCGGGAAGCCGGCGGATGATACGCGCCCCTCCCGGTGCTCACAAGCGCCCCGGTCTACGGGTCATCACCTAGGGCTCAACGCCCTCGCCTCGGTAAGTTTTAAGAATATATAAAACAAGGGCTTAAGAACTTTTTATGATACTTAATCTAGAAACTGGTAGCCCCGTTTCGTTGCCTGACTGCTTCGAACAGGCAAACACCTGCCGCGACTGAGACGTTGAGACTCTCCACGACGCCGGCCATCGGCAGCTGCACCAACTGGTCACAGGCCTGCGCGGTGAGCCGGCGCAGCCCCCTCGCCTCTCCACCCATCACGATCGCCGTGGGCCCCTGAAGATCAGCTCGCCACAAGGGCTCCGAGGCTTGATCGGAGGTACCGACGAGGCGCACCCCCGCCTCACTGAGCTGGCCGAGTGCGCGCGCCAGATTAGTCACGGTCACCAACGGGGTCGACTCCGCCGCCCCGCAGGCGACTTTGCGGACGGTCGGCGAGAGGCCGGCGGCGCGGTCGCGGGGCACGATAACAGCGTTGACACCCGCCGCATTGGCCGAGCGTAGGCAAGCTCCCAAGTTATGCGGATCTTGCACGCCGTCGAGCACGAGAAGTAGGGCCGGGTGCTCGCCATCGTGTTGGCGCAGCTCGGCGGCGAGCGCGTCCAAGGGGAGCGTGGGTCGCTCCACGTAGCAGGCGATCACGCCCTGGTGTCGGCCCCGCACGCGTCGGTCTAGCTCCGAACGCGGCACCGAATCAACCCTCACCCCGACCTGCGATGCCAGGGCGATCACCTCGCGCAAGCGCTCATCTTCTCGGCCAGTCTGCACTAGCAGGCGACTGATCAGCCCAGCTGCCGCCTCACCTTGCGCTTCCAACAGGTGACGCACGGCGTGCAGACCGAACACGACGTCGGCATCGACCGCCGCGCCGCCGCGCCGCTCACGACGCAGATGCCGCGCATGGCGGTTTCGCTCGCGCTCACTCACCGCCCGCGCGCGCCGCGTCGACGCTTGCCGCGCCCTCGCGTCGATGAGCGCCCGCCGCCCTCCACGAGCTCGAAGTCGATGCGCCGCGCTTCCATGTCCACTTTGGCTACCTGCACCCGAAGGCGATCCGCCAAGCTGTAGGTCATGCCAGAGCTGCGCCCGACCAGGCGGTGCAACTCTGGCTGATGCACGAAGTAGTCTTGGCCAAGCGCGGTCACGTGCACTAGGCCCTCGACCCGCGAGTCCGCCAGCTGCACGAACACGCCGAAGTTGGTGACCCCGGTAACGACCGCATCGAAGTGATCCCCCACGTGGTCCGCCATGAGCTCGCACTTCAACCAGTCCATCACCTCCCGCGTGGCTTCGTCGGCGCGCCTTTCGGTGGCAGAGCAGTGTTTGCCGAGCTGCTCCATGCGCTGGCGGTCGTAGGCGAAGTCCCGCGCCTTTCCTCCGCGCAGTACGTGACGAATGCCGCGGTGGACCAACAGGTCGGGATAGCGGCGAATCGGTGAGGTGAAGTGAGCGTAGTCCGCCAGGGCCAATCCGAAATGCCCGTCGGAGATCGGGTGGTAGATGGCTAGCGACATAGAACGCAACACCACGGTCTCGATCAGCTCCGCGTCTTCCCTACCGCGGGCCTGCTCAAGGAGGCGGCGCAGGTCACCGGGCTTGAGCTTCGAGGTGCTGGCCAACCGTAGGTTCACGGAACGCAGGAACTCGCGCAGCGACTCGATGCGATCTTCATCCGGCACATCGTGGCGACGGTAAAGGGCGGGGATACGGTGGCGCTTCAGAAACTTCGCAGCCTGCACGTTGGCGGCGATCATCGCCTCTTCGATGAGCTTGTGCGCATCGTTCCGCTCAGCCACAGCGAAGCCCGTGATTCGCCCCTGATCATCGAGTTCCGCGCGTAGCTGAGGCATGTCGAAGTCGATCGCTCCGCGACGACGGCGCGCTTTGGCCATCACGCGGTACATCGCATGCAGCGCCTGCACGTTGCTCCGCACGTGCGGTTCGAGGGCGCTCTGCGCCTTTCGATCGCCGCCGAGCGCCGCGCCAACTTGGGTGTAAGTGAGGCGCGCATGGGAGCGAATCACGGCCTCGGAGAACTTCGCCCGCGTGACCTTACCCTCCGCGCTGATCCGCATGTCGCAGACCATGGCGAGGCGATCCACCTTTGGCTTCAACGAGCAGAGCTCGTTCGACAGCGCTTCCGGCAACATCGGCACCACCCGGTCGGGGAAATACACGGACGTCCCACGCTCGTGAGCCTCCTCATCGAGGGCGCTGCCCGGCAGGACGTAGTGCGACACATCAGCTATCGCGACAATAAGCTGAAAACCGCTCTTGGTGGCCTTGCAGTACACCGCATCGTCGAAGTCGCGCGCGTCCTCCCCATCGATCGTGACTAAGGGCAGTTCGCGCATATCCTCCCGCCCTCGCTTCGCCGTGCTCGGCACGCGCTTGGGGAGCTTGGCGGCCTGCGCGGCTACGGCGCCAGGCCAATCCCACGGCAGACCATGACTGCGCATGGCAATCTCCGTGGCTAATCCCGGCTTGTCGGGGCTGCCGAGCACCTCGACCACACGGCCGATCGCCTCCGCCTCGGCCGTGGGCGGCGAGGTGATTTGCGCCACCACCATCTCGTGGTCCCGCGCCTTGGCGGCCGCGCCCTTTGGGATGATGATGCGGTGGGTGAGACGCGGGTTGTCTGGGATGACAAAGCCAACGCCATGCTCGCGCACGAGGCGCCCCGGGACCAGCGTATTCGCGTGCTCGAGTACTTCGGCGATTGCTCCATCCGGTCGCCCGCGGCGGTCGAAGCCGCGCACGCGCACGGCGGCCCGATCTCCGTGCATGACCTCGCGCATCTGCCGCGACGAGAGGTAGATGTCGTCGCTGCCATCGTCCGGAACGAGGAAACCGTAACCATCGCGGTGGCCGCTTACGCGGCCGGTGACCAGAGGAATCAAATCCACCAGGCAGTACTCGTCGCGACGATTACAAATAATCTGGGCGTCGCGCGTCATCGCTCGCAGGCGGGTCTTGAGCGCATGACGGCGCGACTGGCCCTTCACCTGCAGCTCCCCGGTGAGGGCGGCGAAGCTCATCGGTGCCGCGTAGTCGCGAAGCACTTCGAGGATGAGCTCTCGACTTGGGATAGGCTCGTCGTAGCGTGCTTGCTCGCGCGCGAAGTTGGGATCTCGCTCCTGCCAGCCACCCTTACTGATGCTGCTCGTCGTCGCGCGCTTCTTTGAGATCTTTTTCTTTTTCTTGTTCGCCAAATGGTCCTCCTGCCGCGGCCATTGCTAGCGCCGGGCGAATTGACTAGATGTACAGGGGATGCGATCGCCTCGCGACAATCGGCGTGGGCCACGGACTAGGCCCTGGCCCGTACGGTGCGATTGACAAGCTTACACGTCGCCACTATCTTTCTCGATCTTCCCGCGCCGGCCAGCCGTGCCCGCGGGCGGGCCGAGGTGGCGGAATTGGTAGACGCGCTGGCTTCAGGTGCCAGTGGGGGCAACCCCGTGGAGGTTCAAGTCCTCTCCTCGGCACCACTCCTCCGGGGGGGCAAAGCACGCTCTCCCAGTGCTCGGCGAAGCGTCTCCACCAGCACCAGCATCCGCCCTATCGGCATCGGCACGATCGCCTCGATGATCGCTCGCGCTTGCGCTTGCCCCTTCGGGTCCGATAGCACCGTGAGCGCGCTAGCGCCCTGCGCCAACCGCCCGCCCTCAGTGCGCACAGCGTCCGCGGCCAGGTCAGCAGCCTCACGCAGCGAACCGTCCTGCTCAGCATCGGCGAACGCCTCAAGCCAAAGCCCGAGGAATCCTGGCCAATGGGCGAGCTGGCGAGGCAGACTCACCTGAACCTCCTCCGTTCGTGGGTCCCTGCCGAGGCAACTTACCTGACGAACCTGTTCGGCCGTAGCGGGCGACATCTCGCCCATCGCTAGAAGCGATGGCAAAGGCTCGTCATCGACTTCGCGCAGAGAGACCCGCTCCACCCGCGCACCCAACCACGCTGAAGGCGCTTGCCCCCCAACGGGCATGACTTGAAGGGCGGAGAATGTGACCGCGTTGATCAAGTTCGCTCGAGCATAGCTGACGACAGTCCGCACGATCTGTCGCTCCGCCATCTCTGAGACGCCGTTTACTCGCAGATCGCACGCGCTGATCGTGCGCACGGACGGTAGCACCAAGGTGTTCCTGAGGCGCTCTGCAGCCCGTGCAGCACGCCCGTTGCCATGCAGCGGCTTCACACTGCCCCACGCCCAAGGCAAAGCGCCAGGCACGGCGGCGAGAGCGCGCCACACCAGGTTAACCAGGGGAGCCTCTAGCGTGCGGCGGATATCCGCATAGATCGCCGCAATCTCCCCGCGTGCCTGCGCTTCGCCGATACTCGGGAAGGGATCACCCTCAGCCATCGCTGGCCTGTTCCGGCGCCTCAAAGCTGTCGCGGAAGCGCTCCCAAGCCGCTCGCTGCTCCGGTTCGCGCGCGGGCGGGAGCTCCACCTTGATCACAGCGTAGAGATCGCCGGGTGTTTTCGATGGCAGTCCCTTGCCGCGCAGGCGCAGCCGGCGACCGGCTTGAGACCCCTCGGGGATACGCAGGTCTATCGCTCCAGTGGGCGTGCGCACCGCCGCCGTGCCGCCGAGCGCGGCCACCCACGGCGCCACGGGTACCTCGACCAGCACATCGCTGCCCTCGACTCTCCACAAGGGATGGTCGCGAAAGACCACCTCGAGCAAGAGATCCCCGGCTGGCCCACCGCCGAGCCCCCTCTGCCCTTGGCCAGCCAAGCGAATCTGTTGACCCTCACGAATCCCCTTTGGCACGCGCACGCTCAAGGTGCGCCCTCCGCCGCTTGGGCTACCGCTCACGGTGATCTGCCGCGTGCTACCTGCGTAGGCATCCTCGATATCGATGTGCACCCGCGCCTGCGCGTCCTCCCCCCGCCGAGCGTGCTGGGTGCGCTCGAAGGGCCCACCACCAGCGCCACCGAAGGGACCCGCGCGGCCAGCCCCGAAACCGCGGCGAAAGCCGCCAGCCTGGCCGGCACCCGCCTGAAACCCACCGCCGCCAAACAGGGAGCGGAAGAAGTCCGAAAACTCGGCACCGCCGGCAGCACCCGGACCAGCGCCGCCACCGAACATCTGCTCCCAACCCGGTGGCGGGCGGAACTCTTGGCCGGGGCGATAACTCGGCCCGAGCGTATCGTAGGCCTCGCGCTTGTGCGGATCCTTGAGTACTTCGTACGCCTCACCGACCTCCTTGAAGCGTTGTTCCGCATCGGGATGGTCGCTCTTGTCCGGGTGATACTTGCCCGCTAGCTTGCGATACGCCTTCTTGATGTCATCCGCGCTGGCGTCGCGGGCAACGCCCATGATGGCGTAGTAGTCCTTGTACTGCATGGGTGCCCCCTCGCGTGTTCACCAATGCCCCGAGCGCCCATCTGAGAGGGGCTCGCCGCGGGACACAAATCCAAAGATGTGCAGGAAATGGTGCCACAGGAGAGCGATTTCAATCCCCCTGCGCGATAGCCGCGCCATCCTCGTCCAGCGAAGCAAAATGCTCGTGCATGAATTTCACGAACAGGCGCGTTCGTGCGGATAGGTGGCGATTAGGCGGATACAGCAAGGTCAGGGCGATCGGCGCGGCTGAGTAATCCCGAAGCACTGCCTGCAGGCGGCCGTCGGCAAGCTCCTCTGGCGCAACGAAGGTGGGCAGCAAGGCGAGGCCCAAACCGCCCACGGCCGCATCGCGTAACACCTCGGCGTTGTTCGCACACAGCACGCCGTTGACCCGTACGTCCTCCCAAGGTGCCCCTTCGCGGCGCAGACGCCACACGTTTCCCGTCGGTAGGTTACCGTAGTGCAGGCACGGCAGCGCCGCCAGTGATGACAAGCACTCGGGTCTCCCATGCTCAGCAATAAAGGCAGGTGAGGCACAGATCAGGCGCCTAATGGGAACGATCGTATGCTCTATCAACGAGGGCAAGTCGCTGGGCTCGGCAATGCGTACGGTCATGTCGAAGCCTTCGGCGACCGGATCGACGAATCGGTCACTTAGGGACAGCTGAACCCGAACCTTTGGGTACTCGCGCATGAAGCTCGCCAGCGCCGGTCCCAGGTAACGGATGCCGAAGGACATCGGCGCGTTGATGCGCATCTCCCCCTGAGGCACCTCGTGATCGGCCCGGAGCGCTTGTTCTGCCTCGTTCAGATCAGCTAGCACGGACTTCACACGGTCGTAGAAAGCCTGGCCGGACGGCGTTAGGGCGACGGCCCGGGTGGTGCGATTGAACAGATGCACTTCGAGCGCATCCTCAAGATGGATCACCGTACGATTGACCTGCGAGCGCGACAGCCCTAACGCACGCGCTGCCGCGGCGAAGTTGCCGTGCTCCACGACGGCGACAAATGCCTTCAGCGCCGAGAACTTGTCCATGGATACCTCCCAGCGCGATTGTCGCAGAATGCGCGACGGTGAGGGGCTGCGCGGCGTCATTGTTCCAGGCTATCGGGCCCCCACTTCCGTGGAGCGAGCGCGGCATTGGTGTCCCGTGCCGTTCAATACAGCAGGAGGCAAGAGATGATCGACGTTCGACGTTCCGAGGCGCGTGGCGGCGGGGACCATGGCTGGCTGCAAACCCAACACAGCTTCTCCTTCGCCCACTACTACGACCCCAAGTACATGGGGTTCGGACCGCTGCGCGTCATCAATGAGGACCACATTGCCCCGGGCGCCGGCTTTCCCACTCACAGCCACCGCGACATGGAGATCATCACGTACGTCGTCAAAGGCGCCCTCGAGCACAGGGACAGCCTAGGGTCCGGGTCCGTAATACGACCCGGCGACGTCCAGCGCATGACGGCTGGGACGGGCATCTCTCACAGCGAGTTCAATCACTCGCAGGAGCAGCCGGTGCACATGCTGCAGATCTGGATCATGCCCGAGCGTGAGCGCCTATCGCCGAGCTACGAGGAACGTCACTTCGCTGACGAGGAGCTAGCCGGTGCCCTACGCCTAGTGGCCAGTCGTGAAGGGCACGAGGGGAGCGTCAGCCTGAGTCAGGACGTCAACCTCTACGCCGGCAAGCTGATGGAGGGCGACGATGGATCTCTCGTGGTGGGTGCGGATCGCCTGCTGTGGGTGCAGATCGTGAGCGGCACGGTAGAGGTCAATGGCGAGCTGCTCAAGGCGGGAGACGGCGCGGCTCTACGCGATGAGCGGAGCCTCGCCTACGGCGCTATCGCCGATTCGCCCGAATTGTTGGTCTTCGACATGGCCCCCTAAGGGCCCCCAGCTATCCTGGTGGTGACGACGACTGGCGTCGTCACCCCTTCACCTATCGGATCAAACAGGTTGGTACAGGGCGGGCGACGGCGCAGGACTGTCCATCGCCTGCTTGACCGGCTGCCAAATCTGCTCTTCCCCGCCGCACGCCTCCTGCATCAGGAACGTCAGCAACCTGCTGACCTCGCCGAAATGCGCGCGATACACGATGCTGCGCCCCTTTCGCTCGCGCGAGACCAGGCCCGCCATAAGCAAGGCCTGCAGGTGGGTGGACAGGGTGTTCGGCCGGGCGCCTACGCGCTGAGCGATCTCTCCGGCGGCAAGGCCGTCGCTGCCCGCGCTGATCAACAGGCGAAACACCGACAAGCGCGTCTGCTGGGCTAGCGCGGACAGGGCCGCAAGAGCGCGTTCCTCATTCATAACTTCCGTCCATCTGTTCGAGTCAGTGGGAACTATGCGGCGGCGCCGAAGCGACTGGCAGGTCGGCTCCATCGGCGACGGTGCTTGCGACCACTCGGTCGAAGCGCACGCGGAGCGCGCCGCATCCTCAGATCAAGGTGGTCCGAGAGCGCCTTACGGTTACACGCAGGTCGAATCGATCTTGGGAGGGCGCGCCGAAGACGCTTATGTCGCTGTGGAACGACTGCGCAGAGGTAACGGGGCGCTAGTGGACCGCTTGGTATATAGGGTAACGCTCAGTCTGCGCAGGGGCAGCGTCAGCAAGGCGCGTCGCGCAGCCAATGGCATCGCCATTGGCAAGCGATGCAACGCCGCGGACGCTGCCCCTGGGCAGACCCGACGGGCGAGTAGCACGGGCGCCCTCGCCGCGTTAGTCAAATGCAGCCCGAGCGCG
>JBCCWS010000041.1 GCA_039193195.1 Pseudomonadota bacterium | reverse complement strand
TTCGATCAACCCAAGCTTGCGGTCGCAAGCCTTCAGCAGAATCGCACCGCCGTCCGAGCTGCTGTTCGGGTGGTCAAATCGCGCCGTGAGGGGCTTGCCAAAGCCTGTGTTGAACAGTGCACCCTGCGCTGTGGTAACGTCCTCCATTGGAAGGCCTTCTTTGTGTCCGAAAGTGCTGTGTCGTAACACCTTTCTAACACATCGAGGGCCTTCTTCTCTTTTGGCTCATGAATAATCCAGGCTAGCGCCCTGTATCTTTCTTTAGTCCGGGGTGACCACCCGGGAGACACCTACTTCCCAGCTTTCGACGATGGCGAGTGGCACATCATCCTGCGCGATGACTATCGCAGCTTTGAGTTCCGCATCTACGAGCGCCGTTGACCGGCCGGCCAGCGGCCTCGTCGGCCGTGCGCCCAGACCCATCACCTGCCGCCGAACCGTTCGCCGATATTCGAGGCGACCTTTTCCGCTCTGACGACATCCAAGTGCCGTGCGAAGTGTCGCAGACGGACGCGCGGTGCCAGAAATCCGCATGCGCGTCGGCCTACTACCCTCAGCGGTGCGGGAAAACCATGGATCTGACTCGACTAAGCTTGCGCAATCCGGCCGCCCTGGCCGTGCTCCTGGCGCTCCTCGCCCTATTTGGCATGCTGGCGATTGCGCAACGCCCGATTCAGCTGTTGCCAACCCTAGAGCAGCCCCAGATTTCGGTGAATACGGGCTGGCGCGAGGCGGCGCCAGCGGAGGTGGAGTCGCAGATCATCGAGCCCCAGGAGAGCGTGCTGCGACGCACGCCCGGCGTGCTCGAAATGCAGTCCACCATCTCCCGCGGCTTTGGCTCCATCACCCTTACCTTCGCCGTGGACGCGGACATGAACGAGGCGTTGATCAACGTGATCAACAACCTCAACCAGACCCCGCCGCTACCGGCGGACGCCAACGAGCCCTTCGTGGGCATGGGCGGGCAGGGCGGTGGCAACTACGCGGCCTCGATCCAGATCTACCCGCGCCGCGACAACGCCAACACCGACATGGACTCGCCCGAGTACCAGCATGTGCTCGAGAACGTGGTCGAGCCTGCCCTGGCGAAGATCGACGGCGTGGCGCGCGTCGACATGAACGGTCAGCGCCCGCAGGAGATTCGCATCACCTTCGATCCCTATCGGGCGGCCGCCTTAGGCATCGATGTGGCCGCCATGCAGGGCGCGCTCACCGGCGCCAGCGATGCGTCCGGAGGCTTTGCGGACATCGGCCGTCGCCAGTACACCGTGCGCTACATCGGTCAGCACGACGTGGATGCGCTCGGTGAGCTCATCGTGGGGTGGGTGGAGCAGCGGCCCGTGCACCTGCGTGAGGTGGCGGTGGTCGAGAAGCGCATGATCGATCCCTTCGGCGTCAACATCCGCTCCGGCTATCCCGCCTCCTACGTGGGCGTCGCCGGCACCAACGATGCCAATACGGTGTCTGTGCTCGACGACGTCAACGCTGTGCTCGATGAGCTCAACGAAGGTGCGCTGGCGCAGGTTGGCCTGTGGGCGGAGATCTCCTTCGACTCCTCCGTCTACATCCGCCGCGCCATCGCCCTGGTGCAGAACAACTTAGGTCTTGGCGTACTCCTCGCCCTGGGGATTCTCTGGACCTTCCTGCGGGCCGGGCGGGCCACCCTGATCATCGGCCTCAGCATTCCCGTGAGTCTGGCCGCGTCCTTCGTCGCCCTGCAGGTGTTCGGCATCTCCTTAAACGTGATCTCCCTCGCCGGCCTCGCCTTTTCCGTGGGGCTCGTGCTCGACGCGGCGATCATCGTGCAGGAGAACATCGTGCGCTACCGCCAGCAGGGGGAAGACCCGGAGCAGGCCGCGCTCAAGGGCACGCGGCAGGTGTCTGGCGCCTTGTTCGCCTCCACCATGACCACCGTCGCGATCTTTCTGCCGATCTTGTTCATGACCGGCGTTGAGGGGCAGATGTTCTCAGACCTCGCCCTCACCCTGTCCGTGTCGGTACTGGCCTCGCTGCTCGCCGCCGTGACCATGGTGCCGACGGCGAGCCGGTACCTGTTGAAGAAGCTCCCCGAGCGCGATCCCTACGCCCACTGGTGGACCGGGCTCGCCAAGGCCGTGATGGTGCTCACCAACACGGGCCTGCGCCGCGGCGTGTGGATCGTGGGCTTGCTGAGCCTATCGATTGGCTTGACCTTGGCGCTGAAACCGAAGGCGGACTTCTTGCCGTCCGCGCAGGCCGATGCGGTGACCGTCTTCTTCAACATGCCGCCGGGCGTGAACAACGAGGTGTTCACAGAGGAGATTGGCGCGGAGATCATCGAGCGCCTGCGGCCCCACATGGATCGGGAGCAGGCGCCGTACATTCGCGGCTACAACCTCTCCATGTTCGGTAGCTTCAATATCCTCTACTTCTACCCGGCGGATCCGGCGCAGACCGAACTCTGGCTCAGCATGTTCCGCGAGGGCATGCTCGAGGGCATCCCGGACACGCAGGTGTTCGCAACCCGCGCCTCGCTCCTCGGGATCGGCTTTGGCAGCGGCGGGCGCTCGATATCCGTGGACCTGCAGGGCGCGGACATGGACGGGCTGATGAGCGCCGCGGCTCTGGGCCTTGGCAAGATCCAAGAGGTCATCCCGGGGGCGCAGGTGCGGCCGGTGCCGGGCCTCTCCCTCGCCGAGCCCGAGCTGCAGGTGATCCCGAACGAGCGTCGCATCACCGAGACTGGGCTCAACCCACGTGCTCTCGCCAATGCGATCCGCGCCACCACCGGTGGGCTCTTCGCGGGCGAGTACTTCGACGGCAACGAGCGCTACGACATGATCCTGCGCACGGGGGACTGGGGGACGCCGGAGGAGCTCGCAGCGATGCCGATCGCGACGCCTCTGGCCGGGCCGCAGACGATCGGCTCCCTGGCCCGGCTCCAGCGCACCGTAGGGCCGACCCAACTGCGGCGCTTTGACGGCCAGCGCACGATCAGCCTGCAGGTGGTGCCACCCGACGACATGACCGTGGAGGAGGCCTTGGCGCGCCTGCGCGAAGACGCGGGCCCCGCCATTCAGGAGGCCCTTCCCGCTGGCGCTACCATTACCTATCGCGGCAGCGCAGATCAGCTGGAGGGTGCCCTGCGCAGCATGCTCGCGAACTTCCTGCTGGCGGTGCTGATCCTGTTCATGGTGATGGCGGCCATCTTCAAGTCGGTGCGCGATTCGGCTTTGGTCTTGCTGGTGATGCCGCTGGCGCTGGCCGGGGGGATCTGCTCTTTGAGCCTGTTGAATCTGGTCACCTACCAGTCCCTCGACATGCTGACCATGATCGGCTTCATCATCTTGCTCGGCCTGGTGGTAAACAACGCCATCTTGCTGGTCGGCGAGACCCGCCACGGCGAAGGCAACGGACTCTCCCGTGCGCAGGCGGTCCGCGCCGCCATCGTCGTGCGGGCTCGGCCCGTTTACATGAGTACGCTGACGAGCATCTTCGGCATGCTGCCGCTGATGCTGATTCCCGGCGTGGGCTCGGACATCTACCGCGGCCTCGCCACGGTTATCGTGGGTGGCATGTGCTTTTCCGCCCTGTTCACCCTGCTGCTAATGCCGAGCCTGCTGCGCATGGGCGAGACCGGCGATCTGTTCCACCGCCTAGGTCGTCGCCTCCGCGGCGTGCGCGACCCGGGCCCCGCTGCTGATGGAGTTACCGCATGAGACACCTCACGACTGCGGCTGCGCTGATTGCCCTGTCCCCCCTATTCGCGCTCGCTGCCGCCGCGCAGGCACCCTCGACGTCGGCGAGCCCGGTGGCTGTGGAGTCTGTGGTGTTCACCGAAGTGGTGCCGACGGTGCCGATCACAGGCACCGTGTTCAGTCGCAACGACGTGCAGATCACGGCGGCGATCGACGGTGAGCTCGAGTACGTGGCCGAGCCCGGTACGCGGGTGGGCGTAGGCGATGCGATCGCGCGCATCGACCCTACGCAGTTGCGCCTGCAGCTGGTGGAGCTCGAGGCCCAGCGTACCCGTGCAACCGCTCAACTCGCCTACCTCGACACGCAGCTTGAGCGCTTCGAAAACCTCCTCACCAGCAACAGCGCTGCCCGTAACGAGTACGACGAGACGCGCTCGAACCGCGACGTGGCCGCGAGCGATCTGCGCATCGCCGAGAGTCGCCTGGCGCAGACCCGCGATCAGCTGATGCGGGCCGAGGTGCGTGCCCAGTTCGGGGGTGTGATCACCGCGCGCGAGCGACGCGAGGGTGAGACCGTGGCCCGCGGAGCGGTGCTCGGGCGCATCACGGACACGACCCAGCTGGAGGTACGCGTACTCGCGCCCTTGCAGCACTCCGGTCGCGTGCGTGCGGGCGATGAGCTGAAGCTGTTCGGCTACGAGTCCACCTTCGTCGGCGCGGTAAGGTCTGTGGTGCCGCCGATCGATGCACGCACGCAAGCCATGGAATTGCGCATCGATCTGCCGCCAGCCGCTGTCGACTATTGGAACCTAGGGCAGCTGGTCAGCGCCGCCGTGCCCCTGCGTTCCGCGCGAGCCTCCCTGGCCGTGAATCGCGACGCGCTGATCCTGCGCCAGGAGGGCACCTTCGTATACCGCGTGCGCGAGGATGGGACCGCTGAGCGCGTGGCCGTGGAGACGGGCGAGAGCGCTGGCGAGCTCGTGGCCGTGGAGGGCGAACTGTCTGAGGGAGATCGCGTGGTGGTGCGCGGTGGGGAGACCCTGCGCGATGGGCAGACCGTTCGCGTGATCAATCCCGCGGCGTAGGCGCGGGGTGTGGGCGTTCGAGGTCGATCCAAAGATCGAGCCAGGTGGTCGCCTTGCCAAGGCGCTGCCAGCCGCCGGCCGCGGCCGGTGCGGGGTCCATAATGAACACGCCCTCGCGGCCGTCGGCGCTGCGCTGGTAGGCCACCACAAGTACCGCGTGGGTGCCCTCGATGCGCACTTGCACGGGGCAGTTCCGGCGCAGCTGCGCGAGCAGTACACCGCCGAGATCTGCGATCGGCAGTTCCAGCCGACGAGCGCTCGCGTAACCCAAGGCGTGCCACACCGCGGCCATCCGTTGCGGCGGCATCGGTTGGTTGCACGGGTGGCTAGGCCGCGCGCTGAGCCACGCGAGATCCTCCTTCGCACCGGGATCGGGTACGAACCGGAAGGCGAGCGCAGCCTGGTCGGGAGGCGCTTCCCGGTGTGTGGCGTCCATCGCGAGACGGGCTTGAACGCAAGCCGCCCAACACAGGCGGCTCGCGCGCTGGGTCACCCCGTGGAAGTGACTCACTTCGGCGTAGGCGACCGGTGACAGATCAGCGCCTAAGCGCTTTAGGGGTGCCGCCACCGGTCGCCGTCTCCTCGCTTCACTCAGGGGGGAGCGGAAGCTCTTCGCGCAGGGCGGCGTTGCAGGTGCGCCACATGCCGGCCATGGGGCCATCCCAGAACGGCACGGGCATGCCTTGATCACGGGTAGGCACCTCCTTGCACAAGAGGTAGCCCACTGCGTAGTCGCCATCCGCATTGGACACGGGCGGTGCGATGCCCCCCACCGCAAGCAAGGTTTCCAACTCCAAGTTGGCGATCACAATGTCGTAGCGCCCGCCGCCGGAGCTCAGCTGGATGGAGCGACGACGTTCGCTCTCGCCGTGCTTGAGGACGAGTTCCAAGGTGTCCTCACACTCGACATCCCAGATCAGCCGCGTGTAGATTGCCTGGCGCCATTCGACGTCTGGGCTGCGGGCATCGCGGAAGCCGAAGCCGAGGGGCTCGTCGCCCTCGACCACCACACCATCAACGTAGAAGTGACCGCGATCGATGTGTACGGTGCCGACGAGGTCCGCCTTTTTCTCTCCACCGTCGCAGACCCCGTCGCGGGGTGTTAGGTTGGTGTTGAGTAGACGCGGGCCATCGATGGCACCGCAGTTGCGCCGATCGCCGTTGTCCGCATGCCCCATCGGGGGCACCCACATCAGGTCTTGCTCGTTATGTGTGCCAGGTACGGGCATACGCGAGGGGTCGGCGGTCTTCGGCAGCGACGACATGGCGAACTGCAAGCAGTTGCTCGTCGTCCCATCGAGGGTCAGGAGCTCATCGTCGAAGCTGTAGACGCAATGACGGGCCTTGCCGAACGCGCTAGCGTCGTTGCCGGCGAAATCCAGATCAGGCTCGATGTACGACTGCGCCCGAACCTGGTCCGAACGCACGACAATCGCGGGGATGTGCGGTGAGATCGGGTACGGGAGTTGGGGACGTTGCAGGCCTGTTCGCAGGTCGGCGAGTCCGGCGAGAAACGTGGTGCGACCGTCCTTATGCCGCAACGGGATTATGTTGATCGCACCGCGAAGTTCTATCCTAGCTAGCGTCATCTGGTGGCCTCCTAGCCGCTTGTTTTGTTGATAGAGCTACTAACTAGTGCATCCGCGGCTCGAATTCTCTCGCCTCAAATTTCAATCGCTGACGAGCAGGCATCCGGGGTCGCGTTTCCGCGGCGACCCATCGACTACTATTCGGCCTTGTTAGCGAAGGCACTGGAGAGCAAGGCTTGCGCAAGGTTGATTTCTTCCTAGGTGTCCTCAGCGCGCTGCTCCTGGCGGGGTGCAACCCGGTAGAGACGGAGTCCGAGGTGCTTCGGGGCATTGCGCCCCTGTTCGAAGCCGGGCGCTGGAGCGAGGCACGGGTCTCCGCCGATGGGCCCGCTATCCCCTGTGCCCCCGTGTTAGCTGATGCCCTGAGAGACGATTGCGGCGAGATCATGGATCCCGACGTTGCGAGCCAGGCCCGCTTGCGGACGTTCCAGGCGTCATCTGGCGATTTCGACGATCACCAGTGGGCCCTGTGGTTTCTGTCCCTGCCCAGCGATCGGCCTCGCTCGGCACCGTTGATGGAGCTTCACCTAGAGGGCAACGAGGCGTCCGATTGGCATTGGAACGATCTGGCGGCGGCGTACTACAGCGCGCGGCGAGACGACACGGACTGGCGAGCTTATGAGGCGGGGCTAATCGCCGTTGGGCGCGCGCTGGCGCTGGCGCCGAACGAACCACGCACACTCTACAATCGCGCGCTCATCCTCGAATCGATGGGGATGTTGATGGCCGCCGAAGAAGCATGGCGCGCCTACCTTGCAAACGCGCGCCAAGACGACTGGGAGAGCACCGCAAAGAGACGACTTCGTCATCTGGAAACTGCGCGCGAGGCACGTGCTGCCGTGCGGGCAACGGTAGGGCAGATCGCCAGCGAGCCTTCGATGCTCGCGGCGCAGCGCGACCCCGCAGTACGGCAACTCGTGCGCAGTGAACTGGCGAGTGACCTCCTCGATGACGGCCGCTTGCTCGAGGCCATCGGGAACGATCCGGCGGGCAGCTGCCATGGGGACAGGAGCACGGTACTCGAGCGCCTCGGTGACTTGCAGCGGCTCCTAACCGCCCCCTCCCTCCTACTCGATACGCTCGCCTGGCTCTGCGAGCGGGAAACCACTGAGCGAGGACGGCTCGTTCGCGAGCTAGCAGGGGCGATGGCCTTAGACCGCAATGGGGAAGTCTCACTCGCTCGGGAGCAAGCCGCGAGTGTGTATCCGGCGTTGGCACAGGACGGCAGCCCCTTGGCCTGCGTGGCGCGCCTGGTGGAGGGCTCAATTCTGTTCGCGCAGCAGCGCTATCAAGACGCCAGGCAGTTCGAGGCGCTGAACGCGGCCCTCGAGGTTGCCACCAGCTGCGAGTATCCCATCGTCGTCGCACGGGGCTTCGAGCGACTCGGGTCTACTGCCTTGCGTCGCTCTCGATCTGAGGAGGCAGTGGCCGCCTATGCCAACGCGCAAGCCGCTCTGTCCGGTGGGCATGACGTGGTACGTCAGGCGCGCATCGCGGCCCTGCATGCGAATACGCTCGGTGCCTTTGGCAATCACGATGCAGCCTCCGCCGCCCTGGTCAACGCCCTGAAGGACGCGCGCCAAGCAGCGTTACCGCCGGAAACGATTGCTACCCTCTGCATCCTCGGGGCTGGGATCTCAGCCCTTGCTGATGCAGTGAACATGCTCGAGTTGTACGCCGACTGTACGCTTCGAAACCTACCCAATGACGCCGAGCCGACGTACCGCGTTGAAGCGCACGTCGTGCGCGGCAGCGGTCGATTGCAACTTGGCAAGCTCGCCCTTGCGCAAGCGGACTTCGCTGCAGCCCGCGAGGCCGTTCGGGAAACCGGCGATCCCAACGAAGCAAGGCTGAACGAGGTGTTCGTCGAGTTACAGGTGGGGCTCGCTATGGTGACCGAGTCGCCGCTTCTGGCACTCTCGCCGCTGCAGACGGCTGCGGCCTTTTACGAGGAAAACGGGACGACGAGTTCGGAGCTGATGGCGCGTGAGGCCTTGGTGCGAACCTTCGACAATCTAGGGCAAACGGAACAAGCCGACAAGGAGCTCCGCATTCTGTTGCAACGGCTGGATAGCCTCCCTACCGCAGGCGACCGCGAGATCAGGCGTTGGCGCTATCAATCTGAGCGAACGGCGTATGAACGTCAGCTGCGGGCTCAAATTCGCAGCGGCGCTCACAAGGAAGCTCTGGCCACGCTAGTGCGAAGCCGTCAGCCGGATCGCTTCGGCAACGAGAGCGTTCAGGCCATCATCGATGCGGCCACGCCCGAGGGCAGCCGGGGGCAAGACGAGGTCACTGTGATATTCGCCTGGTTAGGCAATGCGGTCGTGAGCTGGCGAATCGACACTGCCGGTAAGCTAGTGTTCTTCGAAGCCCCATCGCGAGCGACGGGACAAGCCAGTTGGCAGACTCTTGTAGAGCGCGCGGCGGGCACTAGTGCGGTGCCCGTCCCCGGCGGGCGTGAGGCAGCGCTCGCACAGTTGTACGACGCGCTAATTCGCCCAATGACCTCGGATCTAGGGGCGGATGCGCGCGTGCACATCGTTCCCGATGGTCCCCTGTTCGGGCTGCCTTGGCCTGCCCTGTGGGATCGCGAAGTAGAACTCTACCTCGTGCAGCAGTTTTACGTTGATGTGGCCGTGGAGCTGCGAGCGAACGCAAAGCGGTCCGTTGCCGCCCCTACCTGGAGCCAGGTCGATGTGTTTGCTGACCCCGAGGCTGACCGCACGATCGCCTTGGCGGCTGTGGCTCGCGATGCGCAGGTGATAGAGGAGGTCTTCACAGCGCTCGGCGCTGCGGTCTCGCTTCATCGGGGCGCGTCGCTTACGCAAGATACCTTCGAGCAGGCGCTGTTCAGCGCGGACCTGCTGCACTACGCGGGCCATGGCGAAGTGGATCTAGTCGATCCCTCGCGGTCTCGACTTGTGCTGCAGCGAGATACCTCGGGTGACCTCCTCGAGTCCATCACAGCGCATGATCTGGAGACGCTTGAGGCAGACGGTAGGACGGCGCCGAGGCTGGTCGTGCTGGCGGCTTGTGACACGGCGGCCTACAGCGACCGCCTGCCCCACGCACTGTCGATCGTGCGGCCCTTGCTCGAACTAGGCACGCTCGAAGTGATGGGGGCGCTGCGGCCGATCGAGGACGTGGCTTACAACGCCTTGATGGAGCGCTTTTACCGCGGAGTGGGCACCGGTCAGGCACCGTTCGAGGCGCTGGTTCGGGCGCAGCGAGCTGCGGTATCGACCGACGATGTCGGCGCGATGGCCGCCTGGCAGTATGTGCAGCTGTTCCGCTACGAATAGGCTGATTCGAGACTAATCAGGCAGGGTGATTCGGAAGGGTAAGCTTCGCGCCGGCGCTCCGTCGCTGTCGCGCAGCTCGAGGACGTAGGTTCCCGGGGGCAGTTGGATCGCAGGCACTTGGATGATGAGCCCATTGCTCTGATCGATTTGCTGTTGCTCGAAGCTCGCCAGGGGCTGGGCGCTGAGGCCGTCGGGGATCAGCACGGCGCTGCGCGCTGTCTTGGGTACTTGGCTAGCGTCGATGTGCAGGGCGACCATGGCGTTTGAGTCTGTCGACGCCGGCAGGCTCGGTCCGCCGCCCACGCCCCTGACTGAGTGCAGGGTGAGCACTTGCGTAAAGACTCTCGGTGAACTTCCCTCGTAGCTCTGCCATGTGCTAAGGAGCCAGGCGGTGGGCAGGACGACGGCGGCCATCGCGGCGACTCGAGTTAGCAGGCTGCGGCGGCTGCTCCAGTGCGGGAACGCAGTTACCGCACCATTCTTGTGCGGCGCTAAAGCAAACCTTAGGCGCTGTTCGGTAAGCACCATGGCGGCGAGCTCCTCGTCGTTGAAGTACGCCAGCTCGAAGGCCTCGGACTCGCCTTCGGAAAGAGTGCCGGCGACATAGCGCCCTACGATGTCGTTGTCGATGATGTAGTCTCGATTCATTAGCGCACCCTCACTCGTCCTCGTCGAAGAAACGTGAGAGCGGACCCAAGCACTGTTGCAGCGACTTGCGTGCGCGGTAAAGGAGCTTGCCGAAGTTCTCCATGGAGAGATTGAGTTCTTCGCACAAGCGCTCGCGGGGTTCGCCGCGGACGTGGCCGACCAGCAGTCGCCCGTAGCGTTCGGGAATCTTGCCGAGGCACTCGAAGATGGCAGCACGCAGCTGAGAAGCCTCGGCCAATCGAGAGGGTGTCGGGGTCTCGTCCTGATAGCGATCGTCTGCATCTTCGGGCAGCGGCGCCTCGCGATGCTCCGCCCGCATCATCTCGAGGGCCACGATCCTCGCGATGCCTAGGAACCAGGCGATGTAGCTATCAGGGTTAACGTCTGTGTCTAAGCCCCTGAAAAACCGCAGCCAACTTTCTTGATAGGCATCGTCTACGAGAGGGGATGGCACTCGCGCATGGATCTTCGCCCACAGGGCTGGCTGCATGTGGGCGACGATTTTGCCAGCAGCCGTTGAGTCGCCCTGTCGGTAATCGGCGACTAGCGCTGCGATGCGGCGCTCTAGATCAGATTTCTTAGCCGTCGTTCTGCTCTTTTGGACGTGACTTACCCGCGCCGCGCGATGCACGGCCGTCAATGGCGATCGAAACGGATAACTGTCGAGGCTGGCGGCGTGCAACTTGGGGCCCTCTGAGCGTCCTCCACCGAAAACCGCACCAGTGATAGCGGTTCCCTTGGGGGAGGTGAGCTGAGGAGCGCCGTTTTCGCATGCCGCTCGGCGGATCGGGTGAAAAAGTGTGACGGAGGGCCAGCAACCGGCGATGAGCGGCTGCCGGCCCCCTAAGACCGATTACAGGTAATCGAGAATCGAGCGCTGAACCGGCGCACGCGGCGTGGTCAAGAAGCGAGCCAAGGCTTCCACCGTCTCCTGCACGCAAGCCAGTGCTTGCGGCCCGCTCGGGCAGCGCGGGGCGTACATGGTCTGCCACTCAGGGCACACGTCCGCGATCTGCTGGATCATCGGCGCACCCTGCCCAGGGGAGCGCATCTCCGTGGTCAGCGCGTCGATGGCGATGCGGGCGGCACTGAGGCGGCAGCTATCACCCTTTAGGTTTACCACCTCTCCTGCCTCGTTGGGATGGTGCTCGAAGTGGCAGAAGTAGTCGTAGAACTTGGTGCTCGAGGCGAGGCCGAGCAAGTCCGCCGTGTTGCGACCTACGATCTCCGATGAGTACTCCGATAGGAAACCGACGGCCCGCGCTTGGGTTGCGAGGGCATCGTCGACGGGGCCGCCGCCGCCGCGGGCGG
This sequence comes from Pseudomonadota bacterium, assembly GCA_039193195.1. Lineage (NCBI taxonomy): Bacteria > Pseudomonadati > Pseudomonadota > Pseudomonadota bacterium. Next base: position 41,464 of record JBCCWS010000041.1, on the reverse strand, counting down.
GCTTGAGCATCGCGCCCGCCCACAGCTCGACCGCTTCGGTCAGCATGGCAGGGTCCTCATGCCCTACGGATGAGCCGAAGTTGGAGTTGGTGCAGAAGCCGTCGCAGATCGGTCCCCAAGGGCCCTCGTACTCCGTGGAGCAGCCGTTGCCGGCCTGGGTGGGCTTCGGATCACGCCACCAGCAGATGTCCTCGACCGTAAAGCCTGCGGGGCCCCAGTCGCAGAACTGATCGTTGCCGACGCAGTCGCCGGAGAAGTAGCAGTTGCACGCGGGGATATCCGGGTGAGCGCCGGTGGGCCCGGGCTTCTGACCGAAGCTGTCGCGCAGAATGAAGAAGTCCTCGCGACCGACCCGATCGTCACCGTTTAGGTCGGCGTCCAAGTCCTTTTCCTGATCGCCGATGCTCTGGCGCAGGATCACAAAGTCCGGGCGGTCGACGAGGTCGTTATTGTTCAGGTCGGCGTCGCATACGTTGCCGAAGCCATCGCCGTTGGTGTCACGTTGATCCGGGTTCGCGACCAGCGTGCAGTTGTCGCTGTTGTCGTCGAATCCGTCGTTGTCGCTGTCGAAGCTGTCCTGGGCGAGCGCGACCGATGAGCACATCGACGCACTGGCCACGAGCGCCAGCCAATGGGTTGCTTTCATGTAGTTTCCCCCTAATCCCTAACGAGAGTGTTGTGCGTCGCAGCGATACGGGCGGCGACCGTACACGGACGGCACGGCGCTCACTCATGTCCCCGGTAGCACGACTTCTTTATGGCAATTGCAGTCTAGCGTGTCAGGAAAGCGCGTGCGATGGGCATTCGCTGCTCGTGACCTCACCTGCCGGGCAACGCCTGATCCGAGGGGATCTTGGAGTCAGCGCCGGTCACGCTGGGCGAACGCGATTTTCGGGTGCCACGCGGTGCCAGCACCCGTTCTGCACCGACTGCGGCGATGGCCAGCAGCCCCATGCTGACGGCGAAGACGAGACCGTAGGCGAGTCCTGCGGTGGTGTCGTGCAGTGCGGCGAACGCACCCCCCGTGATGGCGAGCGTTGCTGCGATGGCGATCGCATCCCCCATCTGCAGCGCGGATGCGCTCGCACCGATGGCGCCGGGCGGGGCCAGACGGATCAGCAGCACGCCGAGTGCTGGCCGCTGCATGCCTATGCCGAGGCCCATGATCGACCACGCGACGATCACCAGCGTGGGTGGTAGCGCGAAGGCCAGCACGGCCACGATCAGCAGCAGCCCCGTGAACATGATGAACGCGCCCAGATGGAGCACCCCACGCGGATCGCGTTCCTGGCGCCCGCGGCTGTACCAATGGGCACCGCTCGCCCAGCCTAGAGCAGCACCTGTGAGGCTGAGGCCTGCCAACCCTGCGCTGAAGGCGTAACGCTCGATCAACAGCAGCGGCACGAAGGCCTCGGCAGAGAAAAAGGCTGCCGCGGCGAGGGCACGCACCGCGACGACGCTCGGCAATCCCCGGGCGAGGCGCAACGTGCCCGCAGGGAGGAGCGCCCGTGCACCGAGCGCGAGCAATCCTAGTCCCATGACGAGACTCAAGGCCTGACTCGACGCGCCGGCGCTGTGGCCGCTGGCGTGGGTGAGGGCCAGGCCGCCTGCCGCCACGATCGACCATCCGACCCGAGACCCGGCCCGCGGAGCTAGCTGACCGCGCCTTGCCTCGCTTGACTTTAGGATCGGTGCGAGCAGCATTGCCGCCGGTGCGCTAGCCAAGGCCACCAGCAGAAACACCCAGCGCCAGCCGAGCGTACCGACGATCAGTCCACTTATTGCTGGCCCGATCAGGGCAGGCAGCACCCAGGCCGTGGACATGGCGGACAGGACGCGGCCATGCATGGAGGCTGGGTAGGAGGAGGCCGCGAGCACGTACAGGGTTACGCCGATGGCCCCGACGGCGAGCCCCTGTACCACCCGACCGACCAACAGCAGGGTGAGGTGATCCGCAAGGCCGGCCAGTGCTGACCCCAGCACCAGCGCGCCGATCGCGCACCAGGTGGGTGCGCTCGGCCCCCGTGCGTCACTCCAGATACCCGCGATGGCAATTCCGACGGCGCTTGCGGCGAGGGTGCTTGCGAAGGCCAGCGCGTACCAGGAGAGCGCATCGAGCTGGGTCGCCGCGATCGGCATGGCGGTGGCCACCGCCATCGACTCGAAGGCTACTAAGGAGGTGAGGACGACGATGCCGAGGGTGGCCCGACGGTAGGCCGGGGCGAGCAGGCGCTCCTGGGTGGCGTTCGCCGCTTCGTCCTGGGCGTGACCTGAACTCATGGTGGGATCCTCTCGGTGTTTCCCACAGTCTCAGACCTCAAGTTTGCTTGAGGTCAAGGATTGAGGGAAAGGCGCACGAGCGGAGAGCGCCGCCTAGGCAGCGTGAGCTGGCCCGTGTATAGCCGTGGCTGGCTGGCCGTCACCGTGGCAGCGCTCGCGGAGCGAGCCGGGCTCAGCCTTTCTCTTCGCTCAATAGCGTGAGTAGGTCTGCCGCTAATATGTCGGGATGGAGAAAGCCAACGTTGTAGATGTTGCGTAGCCGCTGGCGTCGATCGATCAGGTAGACGCGCAGAATGTGCGAGTAGCTGCCGAGCGAGGCACCGTGCTCGTCCACGCTTTCGATCACGGTCTGGTCGTAGGCTTCGAGGATGGGTGTTAGCGCCTCCCGTGAGGCCGAGGTCAGGAAGAACCACGGCGTCCCTGCCTCTCCCTGGGGCTCGGGTGCCACCTGGGCTGCGTAGGTGCGCATGACCTGTGGCGTATCCCAGGCGGGGTCGAAGCTCAGGGTTAGGAAGCGCACTTTGCCGGCCAGGGCGTCGCGCTCACTCACTTCCCGGCGCAGGCGCTTGAGCACGTGGGTGGCGAGGGGGCAGCCGTTCGGGTCTGGGCAGCGCGTGTAGATGAAGCTCAGCACCGTCAGGCGATCGCCCATCAGCTCGTGTAGGCGTGCGGGGCTGCCGTCGCTGCGCAGCACGTGGCCATCGGCTGCCGGCCCGAGGGCGGGCAGCCGGTAGGAGCCTGGCGCGGGGGCGTCAAACGCTAGCTTGCCGTAGCCAGGTGCCTGCACCTGGGGCGCCTGGCGCTGCAGGTGCAGGCGATGGTGATTCTCGGCTCTCTCCTCAGCCCCGCCAATCCCCGCTGACAGCAGCGTGCACGGCAGTAGCGCGGCGAGGGCGGTCCTGCGTCGTCGACCGTCCGCCGGCGTGCTCAGGGTTGCACCCGAGCGCTCGCCGGTGCGGGCGCGGGTCGTTCCTGACCGTAGAGGGCGTAGGCGCCGAAGCGCATCTGGTGAGGGCTGCCCAAGCCTTCGGCGTGGAAGTCGATGGCGAAGGTCGGCTCCAGCGCCTTGCCGTTCCACTGGAAGGCTTTGAAGTACTGCAGGTCCTCACCGTCTGGCGCATCCACCTTGTCCCACTTGGCGAGCAGCGAGGAGGTGAAGTAGATGCGCTCGCCGTCCCAGCTTTGCGACAGCATGTTGACCTGGGCGCCGAGCTTCTTCTCGTAGACCTGTTCAGGTTTAAAGGGGTCGGAGATGTCGAAGGCGCGGGTGGTACCGTCGTTCCAGGTGTTCACCCAAAGCAACGAGTCGTCGGCCGCGATGGAGATGTCCACGGGGAGGGGGATCTTCGAGGGATCGGCGATCGTGCCGACCTCGGTGGTTGACCAGGTGCCCTTCGTGTCCGCGTGAATCAGCCAGATCTTCGAGGTGAGGGCCGTGGTCGTAAAGCAGTAGTCATGGTCCGAGCCCCAGGCACAGCGGATCTCCAAGGGGGCGCCGGGCACGTCAAGTACGGTTTTCGGCTGGCGGGTGTGCAAGTCCCAGATCACCACCGTGTTGCCGAAGGCGGCCATTGCATCGGGGTTGGCCATGATGTCGCCTAGCGGAGTCATGTAGTTGCTCCAGCCCGTAAACGACGAGGTGATGAGGGCGTTGCGCCGGGGCAGGGCCCGCACGTCGTAGCCGTAGCCGTCTGCGAATTTGCCGGTTTGCTCGGCGCCGTAGAGGTTGTCGGCGGCGGGGATCCAGTAGGTGGCGATGTAGTCACCGGCGTTCGAGTACTCGACGAGTGCCGTGCGGCCGCCGTGGTCCTGCGCGTTGGATAGACCGCTGATCAGCATGCGCCCCGGCGTCGCATAGTTCGTGTGCGGTCCCACCACGCCGCCCGTTGCCTCGACGAAGTTATCGATCGTGTTGACCAGTTCGGGCTCGGCGGGATTGGTGTGCACGTCGAAAATAAAAATGTGGCTGCTGTCGAGGCCGGCGGCCCACAGGAAGCGGCGATCGTCGGTGAAGCCGCTGTGGTGGGCCTCGAAGCGCCCGCCTACGGAGAGGCTCGCGACCACCTTGCCGTAGGTGGGCGAATCCGGGTGTGCGTCGATGGTGACGAGCTTGTCCTCGCCGTCGCCCATGCCTTCGACGCCCACGGTCCAAATGTAGACAAAGTCCTCTTGGCCCACGATTTTCGCCATGTAGGGGGACATGCAGGTTTCATCTCCTGCAGCGCCGAGGCCGAAGCTGAGGCCAGCGATGAGCGCCAGCATCGAGCATCCCGGTGTGCCGAGGGGACGGCGGGAACGTGACTTCAACATGGGTGCAACTCCCTGAATGTGCTCCTATCGCCAGCCTACGAGTCACCGTTCGGCGGTTCAAGAGCTAGCTGAAGAGCCGTGCTACTCGCCCTTAGGGTCTGCCCAGGGGCAGCGTCCGCGGCGTTGCATCGCTTGCCAATGGCGATGCCATTGGCTGCGCGACGCGCCTTGCTGACGCGGCCCCGACGCAGACTGAGCGTTACCTCATTTACCAAGCGGCCCACTGGGTCGCTGGCGCGCCGGCGGCATCGACGGAAGTGTCTGTCGGCAGATCGCCACGCCTTCACCGAATAAGATGATTAGGGGGCGCCGGTTGCGGGAGTGCCCTGAAGATGCAGGAAACATCGGCGGCCGTCGCTGGTGGTAGTCCGGATTTGCGCATCCGTCAGATCGCCCTAGCTCTCGCTGATCTGCGCCTTGGCGCGGCTGCGACCGCATGTTGCAAATGCGGTGGCGATATCGTGAAGCGCTGTCACGGCGCGGTGACAAGGGCAGTTTTTCGCCCGTGCCGAGCATCCATCGGCGATAATGACCGCAGGAACATGGATGTTCGACTCAAGGAGACTATTCCATGCAAAAAGACGACAAGTGGGCCGATCCTGCGGGCCGAGCGCACGCTCGCACCTCGCCGGGGCTCGCCCGACTCACGGCCCTTCTGTTGGGGGCCGCACTGACCGCCGGCGCCGTCGATGCGCAGCAGCCGACATCACTGGCCTTCAACTCCGTCCCGGAGGGCCAAGCGCCGCAGGGCATCCTCGCGGCGGCCCGCGCATCCCGCGGCAGTGCACGCCTCCATGCGCACCCGGCCGAGGCCGATGCCGTGCGGGAGTTGACCGCCTTTGCCCACGCCCATTGGGAGGAGATCGGTGCCCTCGATGTGGTGGGGCTGTCGCGCTTCCACGTCGAAGCGACCCGTGGCTGGCACCCGCCTGCCGAGCCACACTTCAACGGCGCCGAAGTGCTGGCTGCCGACGACGATGCGCTCTACCTGATGTTGCGCGGTCCGCGCCTGCCGGCCAGCTTCGAGATCGTTCATCGCTACCTCGTCTTCTTCGCGCGCTACGACCTGACCAGTGGTCAGGTGGGCGATGTGAGCGTCAGCATTCGTGGGGAGGTGCACGAGTGAGCCGGCCGCAGCTGCCGGGGGCACCCGTGCTAGCCTCTCACCGCCGCACTGGCGCCGCACTCACCCTCACCGCCGGGATGTTGCTCAGCGGGTCCGTCCTCGCCACGCCCTTCACCTATCGCGACTACGATCAGGTGCAGGCGGATCTGGAGGCGCTCGCCCAGCAGTATCCGGAGCTAACCCGCTTGAGCACCGCGCAGGAAGACTACGGTCTGCCGAGAGACGATCGCTTCGAGCACTTCATCCTGCGAATCACCAACGAGGCGACTGGGCTTGACAAGCCCGAGATGCTGATCGTCGGTACGCAGCATGGCGATGAGGTGGTCGGTGTCGAGGTCGCCATCGAGACGGCACGGCTGCTGCTCGAGAGCTACGGCTCAGACCCCTGGCTCACGGCCCTGGTGGATGAGCGCGAGATCTACTTCATGCCGCTGGCGAATCCCCAGGGGTATTCGGAGGGGCGTCGCTCCAGTCCCGGTGCCGAAGGCAACGAGGACATGAATCGCGATCACATCTACGACCGGGCGTGCGATTTCTTCTGCGACGACGACATCCCCCTCTCAACCGTGGGTGGCCGGGCCATTTGGGAGCTGTCTCGGCGTCACGCTTTCCGCGTTATGCTCGATTACCACGGAGGTATCGAGCTGATCATCCATCCATGGGGCACGCCGATCCATCGCCAGAACACGGAGAGCCCTGACGAGCGTGCTGCCAATGCGCTCGGCAATCTCATGAGCGAGTACGGCGGCCCCTTCCGCGGCTTCTACCCGGTGGGCACATCGAACGACCTGCTCGGCGCGGTGATCGGTCCGCTGGACGACTCGTCCTACGCGCCCGGCTGGGACCCCGACAACGCGGATGCCCAGTTCCCCAACGATGCGGCCCGTGCCATCAGCTACACCGTGGAGATCTCCAACCAGAAGCGCCCGCCGCAAAACCTGCTTGGCGGCGATGCGGACTTGCTCACGCCGGGCGGTGCTGAAGACGGTTACATCCCGAAGAACGTGCGTATCGCCCTGGCGGCGATTGACCTGACAGATCCGTTCGTCCAGTGGGCCAACCGCGACCAGGTGCCGACCAACGTGGAAGCGGGCGAGACCTTCGAAGTGCGCTGGCAGGTGCGCGGGTGCTTCGATGTGGACGATACGCGCGTGCGTTGGGGTAGGTCGGCGGATCCTCGGGTGGACTTCGATGAGCAGAGTGCATCGCAGAGTGATGTGAGCGGTCGCGCATGCTTCGAGCCAGCGCGCGAATTCACGGCCGAGGTGAGCATCGACGCGCCGGGGGAGTACTTCCTATCGCCGGTGGCGAGAGTCGATCAATCACTCCTCGGTCAGAGCAATCCCGATCCGGCCTTGCCGCCACAGAGCTTCCTGGTCCGTGCTCGCACGGAGGAGGGAGAGGTCTTCCGCAATGAGGTGGACCCCAGCGAGGTGAACACGGTGGTCGGCCAGATCTACCGTGATGCCGAGCCCCTGCTGATCACCGTGACCGGCGACGGCGGTGTTCCTGATTACATCTTGAATCCACCGCTGCCGGGTGACGCCGGGGTTGTGAACACCTTCGAGATCACCGGCGCGACGCCGGGGCAGCGCAACTTCGTGCTGGTCGGTGGCGCCCCCGGGGCGACGGAAGTGCCTGGCTGCCCGGGCTTGTTCGCGGACATCGCCAACTTCCGCGTGCTGGCGGTGGGGAACGCCGATGCGACGGGTACGGCGACCCTCACCCGCTTCCTGCCGGGCGGTCTCGCCGGGCGCACCCTGCGACTGCAGGCGGTGGAGCGGCCTAGCTGTACGCTCAGCGACGTGGTGATCGAGACCTTCTGAGTCGATCTCCGGTACGATGGACCGCTGCGGTTCGGCGTCGTTCGGCAGGTCGCCTAAGGCGTCGCGGACGATCCCTGGCAGGACGCGGGGAGATTCTGCACGTCGACGGTGGTCAAGTTGTTGCCGAAGACGGTCATCCCCTCGAGGGGCCCACTGAAGCCGCACACCCACGCCACCGTGGCGCCCGCGTTGTCGTCGCGTAGACTCGGGCGCAAGCTCAGAATGCGCTCGCCTAAGGCGGCGTTGACGCTGGCGAACTCCACGTGAATCGCGCCCTCTGAAACGGCGACGGCGGACACGCCATCGCTACTGATCTCGGTGGGCACCGGCAGGTCGAGCACCGAATTGGAGTCCGGGAACTCGCCGAAGTAGGAGAAGTAGTCCTCGACGCGGGTTTTAATTCCGCCCGTGATCGTCAGTGCCTCGACCACGTAGGCGCGAGTCACGTAGCGCTGATACGCAGCGACGGCGATCGCGGTAAGAATACCGACGATGGCCGTAACCACCATCAGCTCGATCAGCGTAAAGCCTCTTGCTTTCATCTTCCGTCCTTGGAGGGTCGGCAAGGGAGTTGCCGATGGCCATTCCGTTGCGTGGGAGCCACAAACGTCGGTGGCCGCCACTGGCTCTTTTGCGTCATCCTACCTGAGGGGAGGGTAGCGGATCACGTCCCATGTGCGGATCGAGTGCCGCCGCCAGGCGACAACCTTCCCCTGTGATCATAACGGGCCGCGGCGATACGCCCACGACGAGACATCTCAATGAGCAGCATCCCTACCAACGTTGCCCTGTTTCCGATTCCGGATCTCGTGGCATTTCCCGGCACGATCGTGCCCTTACACGTCTTCGAACCGCGCTACCGGCAGCTTTTAAATGAGTCGATCGAACAGGAGCGTCTGATTGGTATTCCTAATACGCGAAAGCAGATACATCCGGGGCGCAAGCACGAATCGGTGGAGGAAGCGCTCTCGAGCAACCAGGCGACATATCAGCCGCACGAGGTGTTTTCCGCCGGCTGTGGGGAGATCGTCGAAACCCTCGATGACGGACGGTTGCACGCGGTGATCCGCGTTGAACAACGCTTAGTGTTAGGACGGGAAGTGCAGACCTTGCCTTATCGGATCGTCGAGGCGACGGCTCTGGAGGACGAACCGGACGGCGAAGAAGACGTCTCGCGCGAGCTGCAACGGGAGATCAACGGACGCCTAGTGCGCATCGTGGCCGACGAGAGTCCGGAGCTGGCTGACGCCTTGGAACAGGACGATTGGCGCTCGCTCAGTCCCGCAGTGTTCTCCTTCAAGGTCTTCCAATTCCTGCGCTTCGACCCGGATCTCATGCAGTCCGTGCTCGAGACCACGCAGGTGAGTGAGCGCTTGAAGGTGATCGACGAGGTGTTGCAGAGCGCGGTGTGAGCGCTTGGTACGCGCCTACTGTCGCGATTGCCTTAGGCCATCGGCACCCGCTCGAAGCGGTTCGCGTCGAGATTCTTGCGCACGGCCTGCGAGGGGAAGATCTCTCCGTTCATGGCGATGTAGACCCCCGGGGTGCAGACCTGCACGGCGGCCACGGCCATGCCCGTGTTGAACAACGCATCGGTGGAGCGGAAGCGCGCCGGGGTTAGGGCACCTGTGAGCACGATGGTCTTGCCTGCGATGTCCTCAAGCGTGCGCGCCGACTGCACCATGGTATCGGTGCCGTGGGTGATCAGCACGTGGGTGGCCTGGCAGCGGCTTACCGCCGCGTGGATCTGCGCTCGGTCGGCGTCGGTCAGTTCGAGGCTGTCCTTGTGCATCAGCTCCGTCAGGGTGTAGTCGAAGCCTGCGCCGGCCTCCTGCAGGATTTGCGGGATTTGCGGGGCGCCGATACTGAACTCGCTGCGTGCATCGAAGTAGACCTTGTCGATGGTTCCACCGGTGGTGAAGATCGCGACTTGCATGGGGCTGCTCCGTGGCTTGGGCGATGCTTGGGGGCCTACGCGCGTCACATCGATTGACGCGAGCTCCCCGGCCCGGTTCGCGCACGATACACTGCGGCGCTGATGGGGTACACGTGGAGCCATGTCAAGGGAGGATGAATGCTGAGGCGCTTTAGCCGAGTGGCGATCGCTAGGTTCGCCTGGCGAGATCCGGTGCTGGTTCTGGCCGTGCTCGTGCTGGCGATTGCTGCCGTTAGCTGCAGCCGCGATACAGCGCCGACCTTGGAACCGTTGCCGACTGATACCTTGGTCCCCACGTCAGCCGGACCCGTCACCGGGGCGTTAGCGTCTCCTGGGGCTCACGTATGGCTCGGAATACCTTACGCCGCACCGCCCGTTGGAGATTTGCGCTGGCGGGCTCCGCGGCCGCCGCAACCCTGGAAGGCGCCGCGAGAGGCCATCGTCCACGGATCCGCTTGCCCGCAGACGGGCAGCCCCCTCGGCGGGGCCCCTGCCGATACCTACGGTGAACTCTGGGGCGATGAGGACTGCCTGTCCATCAATGTCTACGCCCCTGCCGACGCACCACGCGGCGGTGACGCCGCCGGCCTGCCGGTACTGGTGTGGATTCACGGCGGTGGCAATGTGGTCGGTCACAGCGGTTTCTACAATGGCGCTCGCCTCGCCGCCGAGCAGCAATTGATCGTGGTGACCTTCAACTACCGCCTCGGTCCGCTCGGCTGGTTCTACCACCGCGCCCTTGGCGATGGCACGGCACAGGACGGCTCCGGAAACTACGGCGTTCTCGATATGATCGCCGCGCTCCATTGGGTACGTGCGGAGATCGATGCCTTTGGCGGTGATCCGCAACGGGTAACCGTGGCCGGCCAATCGGCGGGTGGACGAAACGTCTTCAGCCTGCTCGTCTCGCCCCTAGCCGAGGGCCTTTTCCACCGCGCGATCGCCCAGAGCGGCGGCACGACCACGGCGTCCGTGGCGGCGGCCAGCCACTATCGGGACGATGCCCAGGCGCCGGGCAACGACACCAGTTCCGCGGAGATCGTGCTGAAGTCACTCGGTGGCGAGCGCGAAGCGGCCAAGCGGCGGGCAGAGGAAGAGCTGGCCGACGGCGAGATCGCTTCGCGATTGCGCGCCTTGGAGGTGGCGAGGCTCTTCGAGCTGTACGAGGCCAGTCCCTACTCGCTGGGCGCTCAGGGGCCAACGCTGATCCGCGACGGCCACGTGTTGCCCCTCACGCCGACCCTGCAACTCCTGCGGGAGGGCAAATGGCAGCAAATGCCGGTGATGCTCGGCAGCACGCGCGATGAGGCGAAGCTCTTCATGGCCTTCGAGCCTGATCAGGTGCAGCAGGTGGCGGGCCTACCCCTGTGGCGCAAGGATGCGGTGAGCTACGAGCGCGAAGCCTTTTACCGTTCGCGCGCGTGGAAGTTCTTCGGTGTCGATCGCCCCGTCAGCGCAATGCTTGAGGGCGGTGCCTCCGGTCCCTTCTTCACCTATCGTTGGGATTGGGATGAGGAGGGCAAGTTTGGCTTCGTCGATTTGTCAGCCATCGCTGGCGCTGGGCACGGCCTTGAGGTCGCCTTCATCTTTGGACACTACGACGTGGGGCCTAACACCAAGATGCTATACCACAAGCGCAACGAAGCGGGTCGGCGCGAGTTGAGCCGCCTGATGATGGGCTACTGGGCCGCCTTCGTGCGCGACGGCGCCCCGGGCAGCGGCGGCACGGGAGCGCCGGTCTGGCCCGCCATCACCGATGAGCCCGATGCCGAAGGCCTGATGGTGCTCGACACTTCGAGCGATGGCGGAGTCCGCGCCGTGAGCGAGCGCATCACCAAAGTCGACTACCTCGACGCCCTGCGTGCTGATGCCTATCTCGAAGACAGGCAACGCTGCCGACTCTACGACATCACCTTGGGCTTCGATGCAGCGCACGCTGCCGACCGCGCCTCCCTGGGCTGCCAAGGCGTGCCGCGCGTGCCGATCTTCGGGGGCAACGAATGAGCCAGGCGACGCTGCTGATGCGGGCGGGGGCGGCGTTCGGGGCGGTGGGCGTGATCGCAGGTGCCTTCGGTGCCCACGGTCTTGAGGGGCAGGTGAGTGCAGCTCGCCTAGAGACCTTCGCGACGGCAGCCAGCTACCACCTGTGGCACTCGCTGGCGCTGCTGCTGACGGGCGTCGTGGCGTGTCGTCAGCCGCGTACGGGGCTGCTCACCTGGGCCGGTCTGTGCTTCGCCGTCGGTGTAGTGCTGTTCAGCGGGTCGCTATACGCATTGGTGCTCCTAGATGCCCCCATGCTCGGCGTGATCACGCCCCTCGGTGGGGTCGCGCTGATCATCGGTTGGCTCCTATTAGTGTTTGGAATAGGTGCCGAGTCCAAGACTTAGGTGTTAGAGCTGTGCGTCCAGGGCCTCGATCAGCTGCGTGATCTCTGCCTGGCTCGTGTAGTGTACGAAGGACAGGCGCAACACGCCACGCTCCGGTTCCATGCCGAGTGCCTCGATGCAGCGATGCGCGTAGAAGTGCCCGGCGCTCGCGCCTACGCGATGGTTCGTCGCCAACGCCTGGGCGATGTCGCGTGGATGGCGCTTCGTATCTACCGCCACCGTCGGGGCTCGCCCGACAGCCTGTCGGCGGCCGACCAGGCTGGCGCGCGGGTGATCGTCCAGGAAGTCTAGAAGCGGCGCGAGCAGCGACTGCTCGTGGGCGTGCATCAGGTCGTGTAGGGCGTTGGCACGCGCGCGTAGGGGCAGGTCGGCGATGCCCTGGTGCAGGCAGAGCGACTCGAAGTAGTCGACCACGCCCCCGGATGCGGCTACCTGGGCGTGGTCGGGGCCGGCGGGCACGAAGCGTGCGTTCGCCTTGCCCGCGTTGAAGAAGTGGGTCTGCGATGGCCATTGCTCGTTGAGCGCCCGGCGCATCGTCATCACGCCCTGGTGGGGGCCGTAGACCTTATACAGGGAGAACAGATAGATGTCCGCGCCCAGCGCACGCACGTCCGGCAGGCCGTGGCCGCAGTAGGACACCCCATCGACCACGCTCACCGCTCCGGCCTCACGAATCCGTTCGCAAATCGCGGTCACTGGATTGAAGGTGCCGACGATGTTAGAGCAGTGGGTGAAGGCGACCAGCACCGTGCGTTCGCTGAGAAGCGATTCGAGCGCGGCGAGATCGAGGTCCCCGCTGTAGGGATTGAAGCGCCACTCGCGCACGGTGAAGCCATCGTCGGCTAGGCGCCGAAACGCGCCCACGTTGGCCTCATGATCGAGGTTGGTGACGATGATCTCATCACCCTGCTTGCCGTGGGCGCGCAGGGCTTGGGCGAGTACGTAGACGTTCTGCGTAGTCGAGGGGCCGAGGTGCAGCTCGTCGGTGGAGACGTTGAGCCAATTCGCCAGGCCTTCGCGCGCCCGGTCCATGGCCTCGCCACCAGCCACGGAGGCCGCCGACCAGGCGTAGGGCTGCACCTTGTTGCCGCGGTAGAAGCGATCTAGCTGCTCGATGACGGGCGCGCAGGCGTAGGAGCCGCCGGCGTTCTCGAAGTGGGCCCAGCCTTGTAGGTCCGGCTCGCGGAAGGCCGGGAAGCAGTGCCGGGCAAAGTCGACGTCGAGGGTGGCGCTTGTGGACATGCGGTTCTCTCTGCTCGCGCGGGAGTTCACGGGATTTCACCGTTGCGGGCCGCCTAGGTCAACGGATCGCGTTCACCTGCACCAGACCTGCACTACACTTAAGCCCGGGGAATCGACCGAGGAAGGCACCATGGAGTGGAGAGGCCGACGCGGCAGCGACAACGTGACCGACGCGCGCGGGCGGCGCATGTCGGGCGGGGGCGGTGGCCTCGGCGGGGCTGGGATCAATATGTTGCTGCAGATGGTGCTGCGCACCTTTGGCCTCAAGGGCGTGCTCGTGCTCGGGGTGATCGGCGTGGTGGGCTGGCAGCTCGGCTTGATCAACCCGGCCACGCTGCTCGGCGGCGCACCCACCTCCCAGCAGGTGAAGTACACGCCGACAGCGGCGGAACAGGAGCTCTTCCAGTTCGTCGCCGTGGTGCTGGCGGACACGGAGGACGTCTGGAACTCGGAGTTTGGCCGCTTCGGCCAGGCCTACCGTGAGCCGGAGCTGATCATCTATCGCGATCGTATCAACACCGGCGGCTGCGGCCTTGGCGATTCGCGCATGGGGCCGTTCTACTGCCCCGCTGACCAGCGCATCTACATCGATCTGCGTTTCTACGACGAGCTGGCCCGTATCTTCCAGGCACCTGGCGACTTTGCACAGGCCTACGTTATCGCGCACGAAGTGGGGCACCACATCCAGAACCTCCTTGGCTTCGATAAGCAGGTCAATGCCAAACGGGGCACGCGCGAGGAGAACCAGTGGATTGTGCGCCTGGAGCTGCAGGCGGATTTCCTCGCGGGCGTGTGGGCGCACCACAACCAGCGTTACCTTGAGCGCGGTGACATCGAGGAGGCGATGCAGGCGGCCAATCAGATCGGTGACGACGCGATACAGATGCGCGCTCAGGGACGCATCGACCCGCACGCTTTCACCCACGGCACGTCCGAGCAGCGCATGCGCTGGTTTGAGAAGGGCCTTCAGAGCGGGCGCATCGAAGACGGCGACACCTATTCCATTCCCTACAATCAGCTATGAGTCAAATCAACCCAGCCTACGTCACGGCAGTGAAGGAAAGCGTTCGTCACGCGGCTTACCCAGCGCTCATGTCGATGACCATCGCGGACATCGATCAGGAGGGCTGCGTCATTGCCCTCGCCGGGCAAGAGAAGCACTTACAGCCCTTCGGGATCATCCACGGCGGCGTGATCGCCACCTTGATTGACACGGCCACCTTCTGGGCAGTGTTTCTCTCCCTGCCCTCGGCCCAGGACGGCTTGGTCAACGTCGACCTCAAGCTCAACTACCTATCCTCGGTGACCGGCGGCGAGCTGCGCGCCACTGGCCGCAAGGTGCGCATGGGGCGCACGATCGGCTACTCCGAGGCCCACGTTCACGACGACAAGGGCCGGCTCATCGCCCACGGCACGTCAACGCTGATGGTATTGCCCGGCAAGGGGCTCGACCTCGGCGTTCCGCGCGAACTGACCTAAGTTCTGCCCGCCCTGGCGGCCCGCACTGTTCGCGGCGCGCTACAATCCCACGATCGTCGGATTGGGAGTGAGGAACGCCTCGTGTTGTCGATCGATCTAACTCAGCAACGGGCCATCGTCGGCGGCGCAAGCCGGGGCATCGGCGCTGCAACGGCTCAGCGCCTGGCCGAGGCTGGGGCCAGCGTAACCCTGCTTGCGCGCAGCGAGGACGACCTGCAGCGCACGCTCACCTCGCTCGCTACGGGCGAGGGTCAGGCCCACAATTACAGGGTCGTCGACTACACCAAGCCCGAGACCCTTGCCGATGCGCTGGGTGAGGTTGCAGGGCGGGCCGATGTGCTCGTTCACAACACGGGCGGGCCGCCTGCCGGCGCCGTGGCGGATGCGCACAGCGTTGCCTTGGGCGCGGCGTTTACGCAGCACATCGTCGCTGGGCAGGCGCTGGTGCAGGCGGTACTTCCCGGCATGCGCGAGCGCCGCTACGGGCGCATCGTCAATGTGATCTCCACCTCTGTGAAGGAGCCGATCCCCGGGCTCGGCGTATCGAACACGATTCGTGGCGCCGTCGCGAGCTGGTCCAAGACCTTGGCCACAGAGCTCGCCGCCGAGGGCATCACAGTGAACAACCTGCTGCCGGGTTTCACGGACACGCAGCGCCTGGCCTATCTGTTCGAGATGCAGGCCAAGGCTGCCGGCCGCACAGCGCAGGAGATGGCGGATGCGGCGCGCAGCTCCGTGCCCGCCGCCCGCTTCGGCAAGCCAGAGGAGCAGGGCGCCGCCATCGCGTTCCTAGCCTCACCGTTGGCCGCCTACATCACGGGCATCAATCTGCCCGTCGACGGTGGCCGCACTCGCTCGCTCTAAGCCTAAGAGACGGCGCCCCGTGTCGCGAGCCTATCGACCCGACAAGCGAGCATTCGCTCCACCGGGCCGCCATGTCCGCTGCGGGGGGTTCATCTTGACCTATTAAATTCAATAGTAAGATACTCGATGCTGTCGCCGGCCTGGGCCGTGGGCTTCGACAAGAGCGCCGAACAGGGAAGCTGGGGGCGAAACGCCGGCGCAGCGACGCACGGCGTAGGCCAGGGCGGCTCACCTGCGGGTCTTGGCGCGCGAGCCGTGTCGCTAGCGGGCGATTGGCGTACGGTCTGAAGCGCGCAGCCAATACTGGCGCCAAGCCAGGGCAGCAATCAGCAGCGCGCAGGTCGTGAAGGGCGCAAACGGCCCCATCCCTGAAACAGCGATCAGGACGGCAAGAGCTACGAGTGGCAAATCGCCTACGCCTGCCAAGTGCGTGCGGTCTCGAACCAACCACAGGCCGAACGTCGCCAAGCCCGCGGGTACTGAGATGGCCAGGTGACCTAGGTTGGCGCTGGCAACGCCGTGGGCTGGTGCTTGGAGGGTGTCGATGCTCACTCCTAGGCCTGTGCCGACGCCTGCCACAGCCACGAACACAAGAAAGTGACCGTAGCTCCAGGAGAAGACAGGCCAGTAGCCCGAGGTGTCGAGGTGACCTTCGCCTGAGAAGTACAGCGCCCACAAGGCGAAGGTGATCGCGGGGCCGCAGAGCACCAGCGGCAGAACGGCCGGATCCCCGGCCGGCCCCACGAGCAGGCGCAACGCCTCGACGCTGTAGAGCAGGATCTCACCCAAGGTGATGATCATCATCAGCCCGTAGCGCTCGACGATGTGACCACGATGCCATGGCGTGCGCTTGGGTCCGTTCGCCACCAGCGGCACCGCAAGCTCGAGTCCGTAGCCGAGCAGCACCCATGCCTGCCACGCGTGGACCGTCGTTGGCGCCCAAGCGTTGAGGCCCACCCAGTAGCAGAACGTGAGGCCTAGACACGCGCTGTAGCGATTAGCCGTGGCGCGATGCTCTGGGTTGTGGGCCGCGACCCGCCGCCACAGGAACAGCTGCACGGCGCGCATGAGGGCGTAGCTCATCAGCAGGGAGCCTCGCTCCCCGCCAGAGAACACCAGCGGAACGCTGGCCGCGATGCCCATGAAGCCCAGCATCAACACCATGACGGCGAGTCGCTGCACGCTGTCGTCGTTGTCGAAGCTCGACGAGAACCAGGTGTATTGCTGCCAGGGCCACCAGATCAGGAAAAACACCATCAGGAACTGCACTATGCCCTGTGCACCGTGTCCGCTCGATAGAGCGTGACGAAACTCGTGCGTGGCAGCAGCGATTGCGATCACGGCCACCAGGTCGAAAAACAGCTCCAGCTGGGTGGCCCCCCGGTGCGCCTCCTCGCTATCTCTCGCCGTGAGCGGGATTCGCCGTAGCATGCGATACCTTTCCTGCGTTGAGGGTTGGTCGACGATCTTAGGAAGCTCCGACGGGCGGCGCCCACATGGTGCTCGAACGGCCTCGAGGTGCACGGGAAATCGTTTGTAGGTGCAACTATCTATCTATGTGCGCTACGCGGGCGAGAGCGCCTGGACGATACAGGCTTACACGAGGCGATGCGGGTGTAAACGCGCGTCATTCCACACCTTGCGTGCAGTCGCGCGACGACCTGAGGTGCCTATCGGTAGGTCGCTGGGAGTCCGCGCACGAGTAGTGCTGCACGTATGCACTTTCGGTGTGCGCTCGACTCATGGTGCGAGTCGGCGCAGCATGGGACTCTCTAGCTTCGGTTCTCAACCAAGGTAGGTCATGACCGTGATTCCTTCCCTTGCGATGCCCAGTTCCCTAACGGTGGCGCTCATCGTTACCGCTTTCGCGCTGAACGCCCATGCAGATGAGCAGCAGGTGCCCGAGTCCACCACGATCTTGGCCTTCGGCGATGCCAACACGCTCTTCGTTGCGGACAACGCGGGCGGACGCATCTACGCTTACGAGTTGGGCGGCCTCATGAACGCCGCCGACTCCGTCGACTCCGCACCGTTCAATCTGGAGCAGTTCGGTACCGCGCTGGCGGACTCACTCCAGCTACGTTCCCGCGACATCAGGTTCAACGATCTGGCCGTGCATCCGGTCACCAAGGATGCCTTCGTGTCGCTGACCGTTAGCGCCGGTGATACGGGGCCTGCCCCCGCCATCGTGCGCGTGTCTCCAGATGGGGAGATCAGCCAGCTTCCCCTCGAGAAGCTGCCGAGCACATCGATGGCCTTGCAGCGGCCTGCGGACGACGGGGTGACCTTCTGGCGGGCGATTCCCGCCAGCACCTTTGCCGTAACGGATCTAGATTTCGCCGACGGCGTACTGTTCGTCTCCGGTTTGTCCACGGGCGAGTTCGCCTCCACCCTGCGCCAGATCCCTTACCCCTTCAGCGCTGATGGCAACAGCACCAGCTCGGTGGAGATCTTTCACACGGCGCACGGTCAGCAAGAGACGCGGGCACCGATTCGGGCGTTGACGGTGGTGGACCTTGATGGCGAGGCAACGGTGGTCGCTGCCTATACCTGCACGCCCCTGGTCACCTTCGACGTGGCCAGTCTCAAAGACGGTGAGCACGTCGTTGGCAAGACCGTCGCGGAGCTAGGCTACGGCAACACGCCGTTGGAAGTGCTCTCCTTCACTGCCTACAACGCCGAGCGAGAGGCACAGCGCTTCGTGTTGGTGATAAACCGGGAGATGGATGCGGATCTGATTCCCCTGCCGGCGCTCACCGCGGCGGCCAAAGCAACCGGACTCAAGGAAGTGGTGCAGATCGGCAGCAACAGCGGCGTTAGCACCATGCCCTTGCCGTTGAGCGGCATCCTCCAAGCCGCGGACCAAGACCCTCAGTACTTGCTTACCTTACGCCGTGATCTCGACAGCGGCGATATGGAGCTGGTGTCCTTCCGTAAGGGGGCCTACATGCGCCTTTCCACCTTCGTCAGCGAGTACAACTTCCCCGACTACGAGTACGACGAGTCGCAGGATGGCGCACGTATGTTCCAGAACTTGCTGAAGATGGACGAGGGTTTCCCGGACGCAGTGAAGTAAGTCGCAAATAACCCTGTATCGAGGAGCGCCCGGTGCGACGTTGGATGCGGACCCTGCTTTGGCTGATCGTGGCTGTGAGTTCCCCGGCCGGTGCGAACGTAGACTGCGCGGATGCCTCTCCGGCCCGTGCGCGCGTAGCCGAGGTGTACCCTACGGCGGACGAGTTACCCCAGAACCTGCTCAGGCTCTACGTCTATTTCACGCAGCCGATGGAGCGCTCGGATCCCGCTGCCCAAGTCTCGCTGCGTGATGACCAGGGAGGGGTCGTGCCCGGTGCTCTGCTGAACACGCGCTTCGGTCTTTGGTCCACCGACGGTCGGCGTCTGACCGTGCTGCTCGATCCGGGACGCGTTAAGACGGGGCTGGCGGCGCACCAACGCATGGGCGCCGTGCTCGCGCACGGGCGACGCTACGCGCTGCGCATCGAGCGGGGCCTACGAGATGCAAGGGGCTGTGCGATGAGCGTCGCGCACGAGAAACGATTTACGGCAGGGAGGGCGGATCGCCGCGCCCCCAATCCCGCCGAGTGGTCCTTGGAGCTTCCCGCCGTGCGCACGCGCCAGGCGCTGACGGTCGCCCTGCAAGGGCCTACAGATCACTTGTCGCTCGCCTATCGAATCCGAGTGCTAGATGCGGATCGGCACGCGGTGCCAGGGGCGATAATGCTGGCGAGGCACGAGCAGGTGTGGCGCTTCTCGCCGGCGCAGACCTGGGAAGCCGGCACCTACACCTTGCGGGTGGATCCCACTCTTGAAGATCTCGCTGGCAATCGCCCCACCGGCCTGTTCGACGACCCCACCACCGCCAATCGTGAACTCAGTGCGAGCGCGGCCAGCTTCAACCGAACATTTATCATTGCTGAGTGATCCGTGTGATCTCCCTTGAGCTTGCGCCGTTACCGGCACCCCAACGAGGACTTCCCATGCATGTACGCAAGTCGGCCCCGCGCCGCTCATGCGGCGCCCTGTTGCTTGTCTTAGCGATGTGGACATCCCCTAGTAATGCTGCGGATACGCTCCACGGGTCTACGCCGCTGGTGGCCATGCCGCCTGCGGGACTCGCCTACGCCTCACCCGCGACGCAGCTTCGTGCTCGCGACGCCCTGCCCCGACTGGAAGCCGGCACCGTGGAGTGGACGGCGCGCATCGCGTACACAGACGGCGAGATCTACAACCCCGCCACCGGGCGTATGGATCATGTGCGTTTGCGCAGCTACCAGGGTGAGGGGGTCAACCCAGCCGTGCCCTTCGTGCCGCCCGCCATCATCCTGCGTCCAGGCGATACCTTCCGCTTTACCCTGATCAATGATCTGCCTGCCGAGGATCCGTCCTGTATCGATCATGGGGACATCAACATTCCCCATTGCTTCAACGACTCCAACATGCACACGCACGGCCTTTGGGTGAGTCCCGCCGGCAACTCAGACAACGTCTTGCTAAGGCTGGCGCCAGGCCAACGGTTTACCCACGAGTACAACGTCCCCTCCGATCACCCGGCTGGCACCTTCTGGTATCACCCACACCTACACGGCTCGACCGCTCTGCAGGTGAGCAGCGGCATGGGCGGGCCGCTCATCGTGCGCGGCGAGCGCTTGCCAGGGGCTGATCGCACAGGCGACATCGATACGCTGCTGCGCACGGTCGACGGCGCGCCCTTCGCGGAACGCGTATTCGTGTTGACTCAGATTGCCTACGCCTGTGGCCCGCGCCGGGCGGATGGAACCATCGAGATCAAGACCGACGAGGATGGCTACTGGGTGTGCGAAGAGGGTGATGTCGGTGCCGTTGAGGGCTACAACCAGTTCGGCGTGGAGCATCACTTCGATACGCCCACGGGTATCCCAGACCTCAAGACTCGGTGGGAAGTGTCGGGGCGCCATACGGCGGTCAACGGGCAGGTGGTACCGACGATCTACGGCGTGCGCGCCGGGGTGCTGGAGCGCTGGCGCGTGATTCAAGCTGGCGTGAGTGGGTCGGTGTCGCTGAGCGTACGTCGCTACACGGGCGCGGCGCCTGACCTTGCCTATCGGGGCGGCGACGCCGACAGCCGTGCCCGCTTCGTGGTGGAGAACTGTGCCGGGCCTGAGGTGGCGCAGTTCTCGATCGCCCTCGATGGACTCACGCGCAGCCAGGTGATGCGTCAGGGTCGTAGTAACCTGCATCCAGGCTATCGTGACGATTTGCTGATGGTCTTCCCCGAGTCGGGCGCCTACTGTCTCATCGACAACGAGGCCCCCCGTGCCGACAGTATTCGCATGCAGAGCAAGCAGCGCCAGCTGTTGGGCTTCGTGGTGGTAGACGGGGAGTGCGACGCGCTGGATGGACACTCGGCCGAGGCCTTCGTGGGTGCATCTCTTCGAGCCTCCGCCGCGCGCCATATGCCGGCCGACGCGCGCGATCGGGTGGTGGAGGAGCTGTCTCGACAGCCCATGAGTCTCGCGTCCTTCGTTGCGCACCGCTCGTTGCTGGAATTACCCGTGGACGGCGAACAGACCCTAGGCTTCGATACGATCATCGTGGAAGATGCGCCGCAAAACGAGTTCGTCGTCGGCAACCTTGAGCTCACGCCAGGGGAGCTACCGCGCCTGATCGAGGCCAGTGACTACGTCTCAGGTCGAATCGATCGAACCCTGACCTTGGACAACGTCGAGGAATGGACCCTAGCAGCCTTCACGGAGGGGCACCCGTTTCACAAGCATGTCAATCCCGTGCAGATCGTGAGCATCGTGGATCCGGACACGGGAGTGGATGTTAGCGCCTTCGACTCGGGATCCGTCTACGCTGGTCTCAAGGGGCAGTGGAAGGACACGATCTTCTTACCAACGAATATCTTCGGCGTGCCGTACACGGTGACCGTACGCACCCACTACCGGCGCTACATCGGCACCTTCGTGCTCCACTGCCACATCTTGGATCACGAGGACTTCGGCATGATGCAGGCGCTTCAGATCGTGCCCGCCGCCCCTACGGCGAGCGCCAGCGTCGGCCACCACTGATAGGCCTAGAAGTCGAAGCGAGCAACGGCGGCCAGGCGCGAGGCTGAGCCGTTCTCACCGGACAGTACTCCGTTGCGGCCGTAGATCATCTCGATACCGAAGTTGGCGTTGTCCACCGGCGTCCAGTAGAGGTTGGCGGAGAAGCGTTCGCCGCCGGTGTAGGCGCTGCTGTCGGCCCCTTGAGGCAGGTCGAGGTCCAGGGCGCTGACCTCGAAGGTGGAGCGCCAGCGCTCCGACCACCAGTGCTGGTAGGCGAAGAAGCCGCCGAGGATGCCGGTCGCCTCTACGCTGCCGTCCTCGCTGACCACCCCATCGAGGCCCACGGTCGCCAGCGTGGAGTAGAAGTGAGTGAACCCCTCACCCGCTTGCGCGCCGAAGACGATGTTGTCGCGCGGGTCGAGCCAAGGCACGTAGACGCGCCCGGAGAATTGAATTCCACCAGTGAAGATCTCGTCCGTGGTCGATTCCAACTGCAAACCGAGGGCAGACAGGCGCAAGCGGCCCCAGGGGCGGGTGGTCTCGACGAAGCTCGTCACATTGGGCACGGAATCGGAGGCGAGCAGAGCCTCGGGCCCGGTCAGATCGCCGGCGGGATTCTCGATGCCGACTCCAAAGCGCCACTGCTCGCCGGCGGACTGATTCCACCTAACACCGGGGTTTCGTGCTGCGGGTTGCGAGAAGGGGCCGCCGAAGTCCACGGTCTCCGGCGAGGAGCGGATGTCGACGAACTGCGACCACCACTGGCCAACGTAGAGGCTGCCCAGCTGCGCGGCCGCGTGGCGAATGCGTGCCTCGTAGTTGCTGATAAACTCGTTGCCGCCGCCGAAGAAGTCGAACTCGACGAAGGTGCGGAACTCGCCAAGGGGGGTATCGTTGCGAACGTCGAGATTCACTCGGGTGTTGCGAACATGGAAGCGTACCTGTTGCGTATCGTCGTCGACGCTGCCGTCCAGAGGGATCCTGCGCGGGTTGAACGAGTCCTGGAAGCCCGCATTGTCAAGGTCGTAGTTGCCCTCTGCGCGGATGAAGCCCCCGAGGCGCACGGAGGCGCCCGTGCCCGGTATGCGGATGGCGCCGTCGAAGTTGCCGGCGGTCACGATCGCATCGTCGGGGAAGCGACCTAGCGGTTGGCGTGCCGGACGGCCTTGCGGTCCAATGACCTGCGCATCGCCGTCTGCGACCGAGCCATCGGAAGAGGGTGAGGCACCTGGCGTTGGTGAACTCGCCGCGCCTTGCTTCAGCCGCTCGATCTCCTGAGCCTGCTGAGCCACCACTTCCGTCAGCGCCTCTAGTTGCGCTCTGAGGGCGTCGAACTCCGGGCCTGTTCGGGCCGGCGCGGCCTGCGCGCCGAGCAGCGCTGCAGCCACGGCGGCGCGAAGGACACCTCCCGGTCGATTGCGCGTGGAGGTTTCAAGGCAGTGCGTTGGGTCGGTGCTCGACATCGCGAAGTTCCTTCTGGGCTAGACGCAGCCACTAGCTTCCTGACCCAAGGAAGCGACGAATAGGCGTGCAGCGCGCAGGGGAAGTGCGCGCGTTAAGCGTTTTCGCGCGCCCGGTGGTGGGGGCGAACCGCTCGGTCTGGGACGCCCGGTCGCACGCGCCTTAACGGCAACGGTTGCTCGGATCTGAAACGCACATGTGATGTGCGCCAGAGCGGCTTGAGTCGGGGCGAGCCGGTCCTGATATTCGCCGCTGCGCTTCGACGCCACTCGCCGCTGGGGGAGGCCACCATCAATGCCGGGAGCAGGGACGACGATGATTGACGACACGAAACGGACGCAGCAGCGACCGCTCGCCAGAGCGACTCAGGGCACCGGCCTGGTGAGCGCCACCGCTGATGAAGCGACGGCGCCCATGCAGAACTGGACCGAGATCAAGACCGCCTATCAGGTAGGTCGCCTGGGCACCGTATCCGCCGCGGCCGAGCATCTGGGCATCCATCGGGCAACGGTGATTCGCCACGTGGACGCGCTCGAGCAAGCCCTGCGCGCCAAGCTGTTCCACCGCCATGCGCGCGGGTATGCCCCTACCGATCTGGGGATGGAACTCATCCAGGCGGCGAAGGCGTCGGAAGCGCACTTCCGCTCGGTGATAGGCAAAGCCCTGGGTTTAGAGTCCGCCTTGTCGGGCAAGCTGATCGTGTCCTCCCTGGCCGACGCTGCCTACAAGGTCATTCCCGTCGTCCAGCGCTTCCAGGCGCAGTGCCCCGAGGTGAGCGTGCAGTTCATCGAGGGGCCGGAACTGCTGCGCCTGGAGTATGGCGAGGCCCACATTGCCTTTCGTATAGGCCGAAAGCCGGCGCATCCCGATTACGTGGTGTTGCCCTTTGGCGAGATTCGCTTCGGCTTGTTCGCGAGCCGCGACTACCTCGCCAAGCATGGCGAGTTGGGCGCCGAAAGTGAGCGCTATGCCGAGCACCGGTTCGCCGTGCTGGCGCCCGAGGGGCCTGCAGGGATTGCTGTGTGGTTACGGCGCAACGCGCCAGACCATGCCCGCACCTTTCAAACGAACGACCCGCGTGTGCTCATTCGCGCCATCGTCAGTGGGGTGGGCATCGGGTTCTTGCCGTTGGAGGTGGCTGAACGCCACGCCGATACGCTGGTGCAACTAGAACAGCCGCATCGACGCTGGAGCACGCGCATTTGGGTGGTGACGCACGTCGATCTGCATCGCAGCCCCAAGGTGCAGCGCTTTCTCGACGCTGCGCGGGCAGGTGCATGAGCACCGTTGGCTCACTGTTGCTCGACGGTGCGGCCGAACAGCGCCTGCACGTGCCGTGCGTTGTTGCCCTCGGTAGCATTGATGCGCTCTATCTGGGCTGGACTTGCCTCGAGCACGGATTTTAGGATGAGCCAGCGCACGGACTCCGTGTAGGGCGGCGTGGTGAGGGATCCGCGGTAGGCGTAGTAACCCTGCTCGATGGATCCTTCACGGGCGATGTCCTCGATGAACAGAGGATCACCCTGCAGCCTATAAGAACCATTCGCCTCACTGGGGATCGCCGATACGAATTTTCGGATGAAGTTACTCTCCGCACCCATCCGAAACAGGAAACCCACCACCAGGTAGTCAGGCGGGTCCTTCGGTTCGATGCCAGTGGCCACGCAGTGCATCTCCATCGGAAAGGTGACGCCGTCCACCTGATGCTCCGAGGGGGTGTGGAAGTGGCATTGGGAGAGTGCGTAGCGCTTGTCTTCGAACTCGACGCTCGCGCCCGAGGCCATGGACAGCTGCACGGAGTGACCGGTGTTGCGGACTGCGTCGGCGGCGACGTGATCGTCGTGGAACAGCACCCGGTGGCCGCCGCTGCGCGCGTTCTGGGTGAGAATATTCACCGGCGATTGCATCAGACCATGGTCGAGCCCCGGTAGCGTGTATAGAGTCTCCGGCGCCATTGACTCAGGCTCTTCTGCGATGCTGACGATTGGCATCGTGGCGAGGAGTAGACTCAAGTGGGCGACGATGGGAGATGTGTGGTGCATGACTAGCGCCTCGATAGCAGCGTCAACGCCTGGGGAGCAGCGCTCCCGGACCACTACAGTTCAGTCGACGGTGTCGTGTGGGACAAGGCGTGCAGCGCGCGCCCGATGAGCGCCTGTGCGGCACGCGTGGTGTTGGATGAGTTCAGGTGCGCGTTCACTAGGGTGCCGGGCAATCGAAGGCGGCGGTGGCGGTGCCTTGATGGAAGCGCGCTTGCCAACCCGCTGGCGTGCGTTGCCAGAGGGTCGCCCTTAGGGTGTGACGAGATGTTCGGCCGTCCCCATCCACGTGCGCGGATCGATAGGTGAGAAGCGCAATGCCCTCGCCGAGCGGTGCCACAGCAAAATCCTGTGCTAGCACAGCACTCGGGTGTGACTCTGTCGGCAGTTGCTGAAGCAGATCTGCCTTAGAGAAGACGCGACCCGAGCTGCCAAACTCGACAAAGGAATCGTGGAGTAGGGCGTCGAGCCGAGTGAGGTCGGCGCGTACACTGGGTTGATGGAGGGCGCGTTCTAGCGTGCGGAGGTGGCTTAGGAGGTCGTCTTCCGAGGGTCCCTGCGTAGCGTCCACGCGTCAGCCCTACGCGCGCGTCAAGTGCGGTGCTAGGTCGGCCAGTCGCTCGAGGCTCAGGTCTGCCGCAGAGCGGGTCATCGCCTTGCCGCGGTAGGCCACCCCCAGCCCGGCCTCGCGGATCATATCGATATCGTTAGCGCCATCGCCGATGGCCACCGCTTGCGCGGGCGAGATGTTCAGGGCCTGACACTCCTCGCGCAGCACGGCGGCCTTCCTTTGCGCCGTGACCACCGGTTCGAGGACGATGCCGGTGAGGGCGTCATCCGCAGTCTCCAGGCCGTTGGAGACAACCCGATCGAACCCCAAGCGAGCTCCCACCACATCCGCGATGAGATCGAAACCGCCGCTGACCAGTACCGTGCGCATTCCGAGCGTGCGGCAGGTGCTGAGCAACTCAGCCGCGCCCTGTGAGAGGCGCACGTCTCGGGCGATGCGCTGAATCCTCGATAGCTGCAGCCCCCGCAGCATGGCCACGCGTGCCTCTAGCGCCTCACGGAAGTCCAGTTCGCCGCGCATCGCCCGCTCGGTGATCTCGGCGATCTTCGGGCCAAGTCCAAGGGCCTCAGCCATATCGACGATCGTCTCGCCCTCGGCGATGGTCGAGTCCATATCCGAGACGAGCAGCGCATAGCCGCGCCGCTCACGCATGCGCCATGTCTGGGAACTCGAGAAAGCGGCAGCGATCGATCTGTGGCAGGGCGAGCAGGGAAGACAGGTCTTCCTCGCTCACCGCGCTGTCGATCTCCAGAAATGCAATGGCATCACCGCCTTGCTCCAGCCGTCCCAGATGGAAGTTGGCGATGTTGATCCCGCTCGCCGCCATGCGCGAGCCAACGGCGCCTATCAGTCCGGGCTGATCCTGGTTGGTGATGTAGAGCATGTAGTTGCCCAAGGTGGACTCTAGCTGGATGCCCTTGATCTCCGTGACGCGCGGGCGCCCCGCCATCATGGTGCCGGCAATCGAGCGGCTCAGCTCTGGCGTCGATACGCGGATGCGGATCACCGCGTGGTAGTCGCCGGCGCTGTCGGCACGCGTCTGCTTGACGTTGATGCCTCGCTGGTGCGCCATGTCGCGCACGTTGACCAAATTGACCGAGGCGAACTTGGTGCCGAGCATGGCGGCCATCGCGGCGTTGGTGATCGGTTCGTGCTCGAGTCCCGCAGCGTCGCCGCAGTACTCGATCTGCATTTCCGTGATCTCCTCATCGGTCAGCTGCCCGACCATGGAGCCCAGGTGCTTGGCCAGGTCTATCCACGGGCCCAGCTTGCGCGCGTCTTCAGCACTCAGGGACGGGGTGTTCAGGGCGTTCTGCACGGCGCCGTCGACGAGGTAGTTAGCCATCTGCTCGGCCACCTGCACAGCTACCTTCTCCTGCGCCTCCTGGGTCGAGGCCCCAAGGTGCGGCGTGCAGATCACCTTAGGATGCCCGAATAGGGGATTCTCCTTGGCGGGCTCCTTCGCGAACACGTCCAGGGCTGCTCCGCGCACGTAGCCACTCTCGAGGGAAACGAGGAGCGCTGCCTCGTCGAGCAGCCCACCGCGTGCGCAGTTTACGATCATCACGCCCTTCTTCATCTTGTTGAAGGCGTTGGCGTCAAGGATGTTCTCGGTCTGCGGGGTCTTGGGCACGTGCAGGGTGATGATGTCGGCGCGGCCCAGCAACTCATCCAGCTCCAGCTTGGTGATGCCTAAGTCTTTGGCGCGCTCCTGTGACAGGAAGGGGTCGTAGGCGATCACCTTGAGGCCCACCCCGATGGCCTTAGCCGCCACGATGGATCCGATGTTGCCAGCGCCGATGAGCCCTAGGGTTTTGCCGGTAAGCTCCGTGCCCATGAACTTGGATTTCTCCCACAGGCCCCGATGGGTGGACGCATTCGCCTGGGGGATGTGGCGGGCCAGGGCGAACATCATGGCGATCGCGTGCTCGGCGGTGGTGATGGCGTTGCCGAAGGGCGTGTTCATCACCACCACACCGTGGCGCGTGCAGGCCTGGACGTCGATGTTGTCGACACCGATACCGGCACGGCCCACCACCTTCAGGTTGGTGGCCTTCTCCAGCAGTTCCGGCGTCACTTTGGTGGCTGAGCGAACGGCGAGGCCATGGAACTCGGGGATCATGTGTTGAAGTTCTTCCGGCGTGAGCTTGCCGGAGACGGTAACCTCGCAGCCCATGTTCTCGAAGGTCTGGACTGCTTGGGTGGACAGGGAATCGGAGATCAGAATCTTGGGTTTCGCGCTCATGCCGCGGTCACCTATTCAGGAAAATGTGAGAGAAGATTGCGTAGCGAAGGCCCACTCGAGCCAAGGCGTCAGGGCTTCGATGTTGCCGGTCTCGACCGTGGCGCCGCCCCAGATGCGAAGGCCTGCGGGCGCGTCGCGGTAGCCGTTGAAATCGTAGGCGGCACCTTCGGCTTCCACTAGCTTCACGAGGCCCTTGCAGAAGGCAGCCTGCGCTTCGGGCGAGAGCTTCTGAAAGGCGGGGTCGACGATCTTCAGGCACATGGAGGTGCAGGAGCGCGTCGCACTGTCACCGGCGAGCCAGTCGATCCAGGGAGTCGTCTGAACCCAGGCGTCGAGGGCGGCGAAGTTCGCTTGCGCGCGTGCGACGAGCGCCGGGCCGCCGCCGATGCGATCGGCCCAGTCGAGGGCGGCTAACACGTCTTCGACGGCGAGCATGGAGGGGGTGTTGATCGTGGCGCCCTGAAAGATCCCCGCGTTGAGCTTGCCCGCCTTGGTCAAGCGAAACAGCTTAGGCAGGGCGCGCGGCGGGACGTAGGTTTCAAGGCGCTCAACGGCCCGAGGTGAGACCGCCAGCATGCCGTGCGCGGCCTCGGAGCCGAGCACCTTTTGCCAGGACCAAGTCACCACGTCCAGCTTGCGCAAGTCCATCTCCATGGCGAAGGCGGCGGAGGTGGCGTCGCAGATGACGATGCCCTCGCGGTCCTCGGCAATCCAGTCGAGGTCGGGCACGCGAACGCCAGAGGTGGTGCCATTGAAGGCGAACACGAGATCGTGGGCAGGATCGACGGCAGCGAGGTCCGGCAGGGCGCCGTACTCGGCCTTCATGACCTGGGCGTTGGCAAGCTGTAGCTGCTTGAGGGCGTCGGTCGCCCAGTCCTTGGAGAAGCTCTCCCACTCCAGCACCGTGACTGGACGCGCGCCCAGCATCGACCACATGGCCATTTCGACTGCGCCCGTGTCCGAGCCGGGCACGATGCCCACGAGCCAGTCGTCGGGCAGACCCAACAGCGCCTTCGAGCGATCGATGACGGCCTTCAGCTTTGCCTTGGGTTCCTTCGCGCGGTGGGAACGGCCTACGGCGGCGCCGGCCAGCAGTTGTACTGTCCAGCCGGGAAACTTGGTGCAAGGGCCGGAGGAGAAGTTAGGATCGGCGGGTTTTCGCGTGGGCTTAGCCACGGGCGCAGGGCTGGCGCCACTGGGTGGGGTTGCCGGCGCACGCATGGGGGCACGCGGCGAACGCACGTCGTGCGTCGTCATGTTTCAAACCTCTAGTCTGTGGGCGGGTTGCTCCGCCAGGCCCGTGTAGGAGACCCAATGTGAAGGCAGAAATCAAGCCTTCGAGCGCCATCGGCACAGCGTTACGGGCGAGCCACCGCGGTGGCCAGTTACTCTGTTCGTCGGAAGCAGCTAGGCAACTGCGGGGGGAGCTCCACGAGGGGCGCTTGGATCGATGCTCAGGTCGACTGCCCCGCAATGACCCTTGGACACAGAGCGATATGAATGCCATCCACGAGCGTGCTCCCACGAGGATATCCTTGGGGCCGTCAATGTGCCGCGGGGGCACAGGTGCTTGGGGGTGTGCGTGTCCGGTGTAGTGAATCAGCGAATGAAGTGTAGCGCTCAGACGGCACGTTGAGAGACTCGGGATCGCCGATCCTCGCGGCTTCGTGGCGGCGGTCTTCGGGCGCGCGTAAGCGCAGCTTGTCGTCGGTGCGTTCGTTCCCCAGAATTCCCCCAGCGGTTAGGGCTTCGCGGACGGGGGCTTCGTGCGCATCTTCATCTCCTACGCATCGGCGGACCGAGTGATCGCCGAGGAGCTCTATCACGCCCTCGTTCAGCAGGGACACCGCGTCTTCATCGATTCGATCGGGCTCGGGGCGGGGGATGCCTATCACCCCGCACTTCGGAGGGAGATCGCATCTGCCGATCGGATGCTCGTGCTGGTGAGTAGTGCCGCCCTCGAACCCGCCCGCTATACCCAAACCGAGCTTGGCTACGCCCAAGATCGCTGGCCGGATCCCACCGGCCGTGTGCTGCCGATCGCCGTCTCTGCCTACGACGCGGACGACCTGCCGCCGTACCTTCGCTCGCTCACCGTGCTTGAACCCGCGGGCAGCGTCACCGCCGCCGTGCTGAAAGCGATTTCGCCGGTCAGGAGCAAGGGTCGTGCGCGCGTCGCCGCCACGCTGGCCGTGTTGGTGCTGGGATTGGTATCAGGAGCGATCTACGTGCTCCAAGGCCCAACGCCCGAGAAGACGATGGAGGAGGGCGCGCTTCGCTTCTCGCGCGTAACTCTGGATCCCGAGAATGATCACTGGGAAGAAGTGCCGGCGAATCGTCCCAATTACTACTACGAGCGGGCGCTGAGTCTTGCCGGTGACGACGGGGATCTCATGGCTACGATCGAGGCGCGCAAGGCAAGTGGCGCCTACGTCTGCCCGGCGCTGTTCACGCGTCCCGAACGATGTCGCCAAGCGGCTCGCTTCTTCGCCCAGAAGCACCTTCAGAACGAGGCCATCGACCCGAGCTTTGACATCCTGCTGTCGAATCACTCGGGCGACACGTTGCTCATCCTGTCGCTCGGCGTGGAGATCGAGTTCGCTGCGCAAATCACGGTCTCGCTTGGCGATTGGGAGACGACGCGGGTCAGGATCGACCGACAGTACGAGATCGCAATGCCTGCTCGCCCGCCCAGTGATACCTTCCGCGTGGGTGACTCGCTAATCGATCTTTCAGCAACCCTGCAGGAGTTTGTCGCCACCTACGGCGCTTACCCGAGCCCAACCACCCTGCGATCCGTCATGGGCACGCTCGACTACGAGTGGACCGGGCTACCCATCGTCGAGGAGGTAGCGCTGGGCGACCCCGTGTTCCTTCAGCCGAATGAGCCTTACCGATTCGGTTTGGTGCTCAAGTCGTACAAGTCCATGCCGAGCAATGTGCTCGTGCGGTTTCTGGTCACGACGGATCGTCGGGAGTTTTGGTCCCCTTACTACTACCTGTTTGCGCTCTAGGAACTATTGAGCGTTGTAGCCGAGCGGGAGCGGAAATTGGCGTGGGTCTTAGTCGACCGACCTGCTCTTCCGGCGGAGACACGCGCGTAGACCTTGTTGCCGATGGCTTACCAGCGCTCCGTCAGATCTCGTAGTCCTCTGCCACGATGTTGCAATGCTGGCTGGCGCCGGACACATCCGGAAAAATCGTTGAGTGCGTGATGTTCATCAAGCTCAGTTTCTTCAGGGCCGACTTCCTGAACACAGGGTCGCCCGGGAAATCGACCTTCAATAGTATGGCGTCCGACACGATCGGCGAGGCTGCGTTTTCCCTCACCCAGCGTTCAACATCCATCATCACCGGGCCCTTAGAGAACAGTCCCGACTGTCCAAGCAGGCGCTTGTTGTCGTCCGAGTCAGGGAAAATCAGACGCAGTTTCCTCTCGTCAGAAAGTGCTAAATTGACTTTGTCAAGCGCCTCCTGGTTCAGGCACCAGAGCGCACGCTGACGGACAGGATCCACGATATCAACTAGGGCGAAGAATATTGATATGTAGGGCGATTGAGACCAATCGAGCAGTGGTGTTGCCAAACCGTAGTGCTGCCCGAGCGCCCACAGCTCATCTTCCTCCAGCTTCGATGGGTTATCGCCGCGCCGACCACGGATTTCCAGCTTGAATCGGTTTAGATGCTTCTCAACGAAGGAGTCTAGCGAGCCCTGCTTGCTTCCCGTAGATCTGGCATTACGAATCAACCTGTCGAGGGTGGTTTCTAGGCGCCATTGGGAATCGGATTGGCCGCGGAATACGAAACGCTCGATACCCTGCATCTCGTTCTCTACTAAGTCCCTTAGTGCCTCGAAGTCATCGACTCGGTACTCCCGAATCTCTCCATCGTCGTTCTGGATGTACTTAGTCATTCCGTGATCTCGGGGTCTGATTAGGCACGCGCCACCTAGGGGAAGGAAGATGGCCCACTAGGGCTCGTATTGGCGCGTTGGCTCCGGTCTCCCGGACCTATCCTACCTAGTCGCAAGGCGTCTGCGAAATCGCCCATCCAGGGCTTGGGTTGACTCGCTCACGCGCGCGCAACGCATTCCCGGTCGTACTGACTATCCAGCCCGCAATGTCGAGCGCATCTCGGACGATGCGTCTGTGACGCTGTGGTGATGGAGATAGGTGAAGGATGCTATGCAGTGTATCGGAGAGTCCTATCGCGGCGCCGCCTCTTCAAGTTACCGGCAGTCGGTGACGCTGGCGTGAGCCTGGAGGCGCCCGAGCTCATCCGTCGGCAACCGGTGGGCGCCAACGCTTTTGAGTCTGAAACGAGCCCTAGTAGTGATAGCATTGCTCCCAAACGCACGGGCCAATCCAGAGATATAGAGTCGTGAACTACATTCTTTACGTCTTCATCGTGGTGAGCATCAACAGCTCTGGCCAGACCACTAGATCAGTGGCGCTTGACTCCCAGGAGTACGAGAGTAAGCAAGCATGTGAGGCAGCGGCCACGCAGCTCCGGGCAGCCATTCGACAAGGTCAGAAGACGTTCGTCTGCGTCCCGAAAGGGCTAGAGTGAGGTCGGTCGAGACTCTCCGATGCCAGGTGTTGGTGCGTCGCGGCGCTGTATAAAGGTCGCCGGGGGCGGTCGCTTGATTCAACCTCCACTCCGGCTGTCGCCGGAGCGGCTGGCGGCGCAACGCTCTCGATCCCACTGCGTGAGCTCCTGGTGGCTGTCCTAAGCGAGGCGCAGCGCAGCCCCAAACCGTACTGCGCGAAGGTGCTGGCCGAAAGGGCGACTACCGACCCGCGCCGGCGGTTGCGTCTATTGGGCACAAGGTGCGCTGTCAGCAGAAGACCCGGTTGAGCTTGCACACTTCGTGAGTCAGAGAGACGTATTGGACTCTTGCGGTGACACCTAACGGTTTCGGTGAAGTCGCGACACGTGAACGCTCCCACCCTTCACTACCGTTGCGGGTCGGTCGACCCAAGTGCTGCCTCAGATGCAGGCGACGCTCGGGCGGGTCGGCGCAGGTGATTGGAAGCGGGTGGATACGTAGGACCAGCTCAGTCAGTCCTGCAATCGTCGCCCGCCGAGCAGGCCGACCGAGACGGACTGCTGAGGTCGCGGGTCGCGGTACTCGTCGAGATGCATGTCGTAGCGACGCCGATCACTCAGGTCTTGGAAGATCACGGCGCGGCCGACGGCTATGCGTCCAGTGTCGGTGCGGACCGTGCCGTCGCGACGATGCCAGTCCCTCTCGGGTTCCTCGACGATCTGTAGATCCCACCGGGGCTCGCGTCGACGCATTCCCACGGCCACCACCTCTTCCATGGAGGCCCTTTCCGTGACCGACGCGCCAATGGGCCGAGTCGTCAACGCGACTCGTCCGATGTCTTGCCTTGTCGGTGATGTGGCTGAGCTTGCCAGGGGTACCTGCGTGTCGGTGCTCCGCAGAGAGGCAAGTGTGACGCTTGCGCCGAGGCTACCCGACTGACCGCTTGCCCCCGACAGGGTCAGCGGACTCATCTCTGTGCCGTCAAAGCCGGACTCCAGCGTTTGGCGTACCCACTCAACGCCGCCTAAACCACCGTCGGCGGCGGGGCTCGGAGCTGGATTGGCTGCGTACGTGGGCGAGGAAAGCAGCACTGATGCCAGGGCTGCGGCGAGGCCAGTTGAGTGTCTCATGTGGGCTATCGCTCGTTGACGCTTGCATACAATTAGCCTAACGGCACGGGCGGTGCAATCAATTCGATTTCGCCTTCAGCACAGTTCAGTGATACCGAATCGGTGGCGATGGCGAGGATGCGAGTGCGCGGTACCACCGCCACCAATGGATGAAAGTAACCTCTAGATCAGCGGGTTAAGAGCGCAGGCGGAAGCGCGTAGGCTGGCTGAAAAGCTGATCTCAGTGTCGCGCTTTGAGTGGGAATATTACCTAACGTACTAGGCAAGATGCTAGGTAAGCGACGTGCATCGAGGCCTCGAGGTAGCGAAAGTAAAGGCGCGTGCTCAACGAGATGCTGCAGAGCGCTCGCCGAGCCTGGCTTCGTGGTACCTGCACGTGGTCGATCTCTCGAGTGGCTGACCTTCGTCGACTAGGGCGA
Organism: Pseudomonadota bacterium; assembly: GCA_039193195.1. Lineage (NCBI taxonomy): Bacteria > Pseudomonadati > Pseudomonadota > Pseudomonadota bacterium. Next base: position 7,551 of record JBCCWS010000041.1, on the reverse strand, counting down.
AGTGTGTAGCGAGGCGGAACTCGCATCGGTGGGTTGGAAGAGAGCGATTCGATTGCCCTCAGAATCTTCGAACTCCGCAACGATGCCCTGACCCGGTACTTCGCGAGGATCCAGCAAGACTTCGGCGCCAAGCCTCGTTAGCCGATCAAGGCTACGTTTGATACTCGGTACGCTCAGATACAGTATCGCTCCAGTCTTTGCTGGAACGTACACGTCCCCCTTGGCAAGTGCCCCTGTAGCGCCGCGACCTTGTGCAGTCTCAGGGAAGAGCGCCATCTCGTAGCCATCGACGGACTCTCTGGTGAGGGGGATGTTGAAGGCTTCCTCGTAGAAAGAGACTGCGCGGTCCAGATCTTCGACGGGAATCTCAAAGTACTGAACGCCAAGGAACCCGGGTGTTCGTTGCAAGTTCCTACTTCCGTCGCCGAGGGGGTTGCGGGCGTGAGCAAGCCAGCATCCCTAGTGGCATGGGTGTCGCTGCCATCGTGGTTGCTTGTGTGCAAGCGATTGTCGCTCCGCAAATCGCTCGGAGGTGGTGGGTCATCTCGGAGGGCCACGCGTTAGGCATCACGATAGAGTGTCCATATCCCTTCGACGACGGTTCTTTTGCTCCATCCCACGGACTTGCTTGCGTTTGCTCCGACCACTGACGATGCCCGCTCTTGTCCCAGGGGTTTCACAGCGAGGATTGGTTTGGAGTAAAACTGTGCACCCTTGATTTCCTTGCCAATCCACTTGCTATAGGTTGCATACATGCCGGTCGGGATCACGACCACGTGCGCTCGACTCAATTGGTTGTAGATTCGTTTCTTGAGCTCCCTATCGCTGTGGGCGTTGTGTATCGGATCAGACCTTGGTACCGAGAAGTTTCTGAACTTCAATGAAGCTTGGCCGATTGACCAGGGCTCGTCGAAGATCCATGAGGCAAGCGTCTCATAGTGGGTGGAGTGGGACCAGGCGTGACTAATAAAGACATGTATTTGCCGTAAGCTCACTGACTTCTCCAACCTCGACGTAGACTCGGTCACTTGGGCGTCAATACCCGTCAGTATGTGCATTTACTCTGTCGTTCTTCGCAGTAGAATGGCTTAGGCGCTCTTCACTTCACAGGCTGGGCTGCGGCTATGGCGTGAGCATCAGTACCGCCAGCTGCAAACCAAGTCGAAGCAGACGTCAGCCGTCGCGTCTGGATGCTGCGCTTACCGGGTTCGAACGCGCGCTCGGACGGCGAAACAGGGGGCGATTTACCCGTTGTGCTTTGGTATGTGCAGGGTCCTAGACCGATGTTAAGGAGAGTGCTTGTTCGCCGCCGTACAGACTTTCCACCGGCGAGCGCTCTGCCGTGGCGATAACTAGCTCACTGGCGAGGCTGACAGTGCAATTCGCGCAGCCAAGTCACGGTCAAGCCACCCAGTAGTCTTCGCTCGTAATGCGTCGTGCCCCCCACAGCACCACGCCAACGATCAACGCGATCGACAGCACACCGCTCACGAGCGCTTGGCTGACCGGGAATGCAGCGCCGGTGAGCCACGCCGGCAGCGATGTAAGTTCGAAGAGCACGGGCAGGCTGACGCCCTGCGGTGCCGCTCCCGCTGTTGCCATCAACCCCACCGCCACGGGCAGGATACTGACCATCGTCAGGCGCGTCTGGGCCTCCATGGTGGTCCTGGCTTGCAGCGCCAAGGCAAAGCCAACGGCGGAGGCCAGCAACGAGACGGGCAGTGCGGCGAGCGCCAGTAGCATCACGCTGCCCACGCCCAGGTTGAGCTCGACCGCTTGCGCGGGCACCAGCTGGTGGAGCGTTAGCGCCGAGACCACGGTCGTCACCAGGGCGCCGGCCCACCCGAAGAGGGAGATCACGGCCCATTTTCCGGCGACCCACGCCACCGGCGAAAGCGGCTGCAGTCGCATCAGGGCGAGCGTGCCGCGTTCGCGCTCACCGGTCGCGCTGTCGATCGCGGCGCCGGAGCTTGCGAGGAACGGCGCCAGCACGATGTAGAGGATGAACACGCTCGCGAAGAGCCCGAGCTTCGAGGTGTCGTCCAGGGCGACTGTGTTGACCCGATAGGGCTGGGTCACCACCGGCGCCACGCCCTGGCGGATCAGTGCCGTCGAGGAGATTCGTGCGGACAGTGATCCGATCGCCCGGCGGACTTCTTCCTCGGCCCGACCTTGGTCAGCATCCTTGCCCGTGAAAAGGTCGAGTTGCACAGAGCGGTGTCGCTCGCGCGCCTTGGCCGCGTCCGGTGGGATGGCCACGACCACATCCACTTTCTCGAGCGCCTGCGCCGTGAGCGGCACCGTTTCCTGCGGCACAATTTCCAGGCCGCGCTGCGTTAAGGCTTGCGTAATCGCCGCGTCCTGTCCCACCATCCCCACCCGTAGCGTGCGCTGCGGATCTCCCGCCAGGGCTCCTATGGTCACGACCAACAGGATAGGGCCCAACAACGCGTATAGCTGCGTGGAGACCACCGTGCGTCGATCGCGCAGGATGTGCAGCAGCTCTTTACGTGCGATCTCGATCATCTGCGTTAGGGTTTTCATGCAGCCAACTCCCGTAGCACGGCATCCTCTAGCGATGCGCAATTGCCCCGCAGGTCGCGCGGGGAATCCACTCGCAGCACTTGTCCTGAGTCGATGATCACGATGCGGTCGGCGATCTCTTCGACTTCGGCCAGCACATGGCTGGAGAAGAGAATCGCTCTGCCCGCGTCTCGTAACTCGCACAGCAGTGTGCGAAGGTCGCGCACACCGAGCACGTCCAGCCCACGGCTGGGCTCGTCGAGCACGAGGTTCTGCGGGTTGTGCAGCAGGCTCATGGCGATCCCCGTGCGCATGCGCTGCCCCTCGCTGAAGCCCTCCGTGCGTCGGTCCAGGATGTCACCTAGGCCAAGCTGGGCGCTGACCGCCGCGATCGCGCTCTCGACCCGCGCAAGGGCGTGCAGCTCGGCGATGTGCGCAAGGTGCTCGCGCACGCTCAGGCGCGGGTAGAGACCGAAGCGATCGGGGAAGACACCGAGCGCGCGAAGGGCCTGGTGCGAATCTGCTTGTATGTCGACCCCATCGATTCGCACCGTGCCACGATCGGGCGTCAAGGTGCCGGCGATTGCGCGCAGCGTCGTCGATTTTCCCGACCCGTTGAGACCCAGCAGGGTGGTAATCTCGCCGTCGCGCGCGTCGAAGGTGATGCCCCTTGCTGCCTGCACCTGGCCGTACGACTTTTCGAATCCGTTAATTGAAATCACAGTGCTGTTTCTCCGGTAGGGACGATGGGGGGAGCCTTCAGGTTCTTCAGGCAGGTGCCATCGATTGGCTGCCGCGGGGCGTCGAGGAACTGGGCGATGAGGCGGGGGGCGCACCCCTCGGGCGTGACGTTGTGGCCCACGGCAGGCGCCACGAGGTGTTGCACCTGACTTAGGCCGCGAATGGCCACCTCCGCTGAGGCGGGAGGCGTGACCGGGTCCAGGCCGCCCGATAGGGCGAGCGTGGGCACGTCGGAGACCACCAGCTCGCCGTAGTCCGCGGGCAGGTCCGTGCGCGGCCAGTGCCGACAGGCCGTTGCCCAGAAGCGGTAGTAGCTGTCTTGGAAGAGACTTCCTTCGCCGGCAAGGCGCGCTGCCTCGGGGGTAATGCGGTCGACGTCTTCCGTGCAGAGGATGCTCAAGGTGGCGCCGCCGAACATCGTCTCGCCAGCCCAAGAGGCGGTGTCTGCCGCGAGCGCGGCGAGCATCTGGTGGTCGCCGTTGCTGGCGCGGCGAAGCGCGAGGGGGATCAGGGCGGTGCGCGTTGGTGAGTAGAGTGCGCCGCGTACGGAGTTGCGGCCGACCGGGCCGTCGATCTCCTGTGTGATGTGCTCGCCGCCCAATGGATCACGTAGGTTTACGGTGTCGACTGAGGCGGCGATGAGGTGCTCCATGTCCTGCACTACCTGATGCGCATCGCAGGCGCTTTCGTGCTCACACCGCGCGAGCAGCGCCATGACGGCCGCGTGCGAGTGCTTGGGCGCCTGTGCAAACAGGGATTCGGTGTTCGAGGTCACACCATCGATCACCATCGCCGCGACTCGCTCAGGGTAGCGCGCGAGATAGCGCAGGGCTAGGCGCGTACCGAAGGAGGCTCCCCACAGGGCGACTTGCTCCTCGCCGAGGAGCTCGCGCACGTGGTCGAGGTCACGCACGATGGACTCACTGGCAAAGTGGCGCGGGCTTACCTCGTAGTGCTTGAGGCATGCACCGACGCCTTCGGCCAGTTCGTCGTCGCTCATCAGCTGTAAGCCGAGTCCGGTCACCGCTTCGCATTCGAGGGGATGGGAGCGACCGGTGCCGCGCTGGTCGACCAGGATCAGGTCTCGGTTCGTGTTCGCTTGGCGTAAGGATGATCTTACGAGAGCGCCGTAGTGAGACGCGGCGGCCTGGCCGGGGCCGCCGGCAAGGATCATGAGCGGCGCTGCGTTCTCGCGTACCCCTTTCGCGGGGGCACGCACGACGAAGAGGGCGAGTTCCTCTCCGTTGTGCTGCTCATGATCGACTGGCACAAGTACGTTCGCGCACTGCACGACGCGATCGACGTTGGGCACCGAGCAAGGCTGGAAGTCGATCGCCAGCTGGGGTGAGGAGCACCCCGCTAGGTACGCTGCGCCTGCCATCAAGGCCCCCGCACGCAATAGCAACTGATTGAATTTCATGCATCCCTCCACGGGCGCTGCGCCCGTTCTTGGAGGGGTAGTCTTCGATCCTACGATTTGCTTACACGGGCGATGCGAGCGACGTCGCATCGGGTGACCTAGCCCTCGGGGCGGAGTGGGGCTTGCAGCCCATCCTACTTTTGGCGGATGTGGTGTGCGGGACAAGTTCCTAGACTTCGACTGCCCTGTTCGGAGCGAGCGCCCCGTGATGAGGAATTCCCCTACAAACACTAGGGCTCGAGTTTGCCGCTACCCTCAGGCGTTGCTCGCTGCGCTGCTCGCCTTGATGACCCCGACGAGCGCAGTTGCCGTCCAGCTTGAGGTGTCGCCATCGGCACCGGCCATCGCGCACATCGCCGCTGCCGTTCTTCTGTACCTGCACATTGGTGGCGGTGCGGTTGGTCTGGTTTTGGGAGTTATTGCCGCGGTCGCACGAAAGGGCGGGGAACTGCACCGAGCGGCGGGGTACACGTTCGTCGTCTCGATGGCCATCACCTACTTGATCGGCGCCGCCGTAGCTCCGTTTCTCACTGAAGGGCAGAGACCGAACTTGGTGGCCGGCGTGTTGGCCCTTTACCTCCTGGCCTCGAGCCTCATGACGGCGAGGCGTCGCGAATTCCGCGCGAGCTGGACTGAGCGAGTCGGTTTGGCATTGGCGCTCGCGATAACTGGCATGGGGTTGTACTTCATGTTCCTCGGAGCGAACAGCGCTACCGGCACTGTAGACGGCTCGCCGCCCCAGGCATTCGTGCTCTTTGTGTTTGTCGGTGTAGCTGCCGTGTACGGAGAAGCCAATGCCATCATTCGCAAAAAACTGTTCCCAGCCGCACGCGTGTCTCGGCACTTGTGGCGCGTGTGCGTGTCGTTCTTCATCGCCTCTGGCTCGTTTTTTTTGGGGCAGCCGCAGGTGTTCCCCGAAGCGTTCAACGATACCTTGGCGCCGGTTGCACTGGCTTTCGCGCCGCTGCTGATGATGGTCGCCTTCTTGTTGCGGACGAGGTTCTCTCGCTTGCACAAGTCCACCTAAGGCGTGAGTTTGCGGCGCACGTCGACATTGCGTACGGTGCAGTCAACGAGAGGCTGAGCGAGTAGGTGCGAACGCCACCAACCGACCGGTGATTCCACAGGGAAGGCCGACGGGTGTTTTACGGGCAAGATGGCCGGAGAACAGATGTTGTCCACTAGACAATTGGCAGGCGATCGGCGCCGTCCGGCCGAAGGCGTGCGTAGGGTGCCGCTAAGCACGGGACGGTGGGCGATGGCCTGGGTGGCTAGTGTCCTCTCAGGTCTGGCGTTTGCGACCCATCGTACGGACGAGGCCCCCATGGTCGTCGCTTCATACGAGGTGCCCAACGTCTCACACGCGTCCGCCGCGCCCAAGCAGGCGCCGCTTGCGCTAGAGGTGGCGGACAATGCTGTGTTTTCCAAGCTCACCACGCGAACCCTGGATGCCGACGGGCCCCAATTGGGCCTCAGCGCGTACGCCCTGATCCGAGACTTTGCCGGTAGGAGATCGATCGAAGCGCCTGACCTCTACGCCGTCAACCACCTCGGGGTGGAGCATATCTACGAGGACACGGACGCGGCGGTCGGCCCGCACTTCGTATTCGTTATCCATCGGGATGTCGATCGCGATCGCGACCGTGTGGAGAAGGCCGATCGTCAGCGCAATGAGATCAAGGCGTACGACAAGTCCGTGCCGGCACTCAAGGCGTTCGCGAATGAGACCCTGCTCTACACTTGGAAATTCAAGATCAATGCGTCGATGGCCGTGTCACGGCGCTTCACCCATTTCTTCCAACTAAAGGCCGTGGGTGGGCGCGACAGTCAGCCCATGCTCACCATATCCGGCGCTAAGCGCAGGGGCGAGGATGGGATCGAGGTGCGCCATAGTGCCGGTCAAGGCGGGATGGTACTCGCCCGTCAGCCCTGGCGTGACGTGGTGGGTGAGTGGCTCGACGTGTACTGTCGCGCCACCTTCGCCGAGTCCGGCGAGCTGCGCCTAATCGCGACGCGCCTGCGCGACGGCGCGATTGTCTTTGATATCTCCGTGTCAGCGCTAGACCTGTGGCGCGGCGAGGCCGCGAATCACTTCGTACGACCGAAGTGGGGAATCTACCGCTCTGTCGCGGATTTAGGCAACCTACGAGCGGAAGAAGAGACGGTGCGGTTTGCCAACTTCTCTGTTAGCAAGATCAAGCTCCACTGAAAGCGCTGATGTCGCCGCGTGGTATATGGAGCACGTAGAGCAGGTTGAATGGAGCATCGGCACGAAAGGTGGCGGTGCAGAGAGTTCCTCCGATCCACTGCGCGGTGTTAGACAGTTGGTCAACCTCAGAGAGGTGCGGTAGGCGGAGTCTCGATCAGCTGCACACGCGTTTTCGGCCATCTCGCGTGCGTGCGATGTCGACGTTCTCCTAACCGGCAGGGTGTACATGACGGTGCTGTGTGTGTGGTGCTGCCTGCGATCGCTCTGCGGCTTTCGCGTTGAATTATCTGACGACGGCACCAATCAGAAAACCGAGCCTAACGGGCTATCCGGTTTGACATACGCCGAGTGAAGTTAGGCATCTCCTAAGGCGACTATACATCTTCTTCCGCCCTTCGTTCACGAGTGCCGATGTCGACATGCAGATGTCGGGTATTCGACTTCAACTCCTCCAAATCAACGCTAGGGGTGTGGACCTGAGTGCAGGATGTGCTGGTCGATGTTGCTAGTGTCCTGTCCGGTTAGTTCGTTGAGGAATTCGCACGGGGCTTTTTGCTCCGGAGCGCGGCGCGACGACGAGCGTGGCAGGCCCCACGGGAGGAGGAGCAACGTGCTCAGGGGGGAAAAGAACCCGCAAATTCTTCAACGAACTAACCGG